>JAFSAX010000082.1 GCA_017442105.1 Selenomonadales bacterium
ACAGGCCCGAACGACTTGCGTCCGTTCTTGCAGAGAAAGATTGCAGAGCTGTTCGCTGTCGGTGAAAAAGAATCGTACTTGGAAAGACCGCTTCATGTTATCATGGTCGTAGGCGTTAACGGTGTCGGCAAAACGACGACGATCGCTAAACTTGGTAACTATTACCGCGAACAAGGCAAAAAAGTTGTCTTTGCAGCGGCGGATACATTCCGTGCGGCGGCTATCGACCAGCTTGAGATCTGGGGACAGCGTATCGGTGTCGATGTCATCAAACATACGGAAGGCTCCGATCCTGCGGCTGTCACGTTCGATGCGATCGCGGCATCCAAAGCGAGAAAAGCTGACGTTCTTATCATTGATACGGCAGGTCGACTCCATACGAAATCGAATCTGATGGAAGAGCTCAAAAAGATCAAACGTGTATCCGAGCGTGAAATTGCAGGCGCACCGCACGAAACGCTTCTCGTTCTCGATGCAACGACAGGTCAAAATGCACTCAACCAAGCGAAGATTTTCGGACAGACGAGCGAGATCACAGGACTTGTCTTGACGAAACTCGACGGTACTGCCAAAGGCGGTGTCGTTATCGCTATCAAATCCGAACTTGATATTCCTGTAAAATGGATCGGTGTCGGTGAAGGTGTCAACGACCTTCGTCCGTTTGTTGCAAAAGATTTCGTAGAAGCATTGTTCCATCAAGAAAAATAATGAGAAAAAGCGCATGAGATTGATCGTGCGCTTTTTGTGTGTGAAAAATCCTTCTTTTGACCATACTATGGGCAAGGAGGGTGAAAGATGAAACGAGAAGATTGGTTTTATAATCGAGAAGTCGAAGACGATATGGCCGAAGATGAGGAGATAAAAGCAGGACAAGCGATACAAAATTTCGGTGCGGTATCGGTGCCGACATCGACCTCGCGTATCCATGTGATGACGATCATTGGGCAAGTAGAAGGCCATATGGTACTTCCACCGAATAACAAGACGACGAAGTATGAGCATATCATGCCGCAGCTTGTAGCGATCGAACAGAATAAGGAGATAGAAGGGCTTTTGATCCTTATCAATACGGTGGGCGGTGATGTTGAGGCGGGACTTGCTATTGCCGAAATGATAGCGAGCTTATCAAAGCCGACTGTATCGCTCGTGATCGGTGGTGGGCACAGCATCGGTGTGCCGATAGCCGTATCTGCCGATTATTCGTTCATTGCCGAGAGTGCAACGATGACGATACACCCGATTCGATTAACAGGGCTCGTCGTCGGTGCTCAAAGCTCGTTTGATTATCTGGAGAAGATGCAAGAACGTGTCAACAAATTCGTCACGCATCACTGCCATATCAACGGACGCAAGTGGAAAGAGCTTCTCTTTAAGACGGGCGAACTATCGCGTGATATCGGCACATCCGTATCGGGAAGCGACAGCGTCAAATACGGTCTTATTGATGAGATCGGCGGACTGTCTGATGCGCTTCGTAAGCTCGAATCGCTTATTGAGAAGAAAGGTGATGACGGCAAATGATGTGGACGATCGTAGCTCCTGAATTATGGAACGGAGAAGAAATATCAGAGGCGAGTTCTGAAGAGGTGATCTTATAT
>JAFSAX010000083.1 GCA_017442105.1 Selenomonadales bacterium
GCATTTTATCATCACTTCAATTCCCCTGTAGGAGAGGAGATCATCGCGGAACATTTACCGACGGGCGGCGGTCTTATCGGCGGTGCTTTCTTGATGTCATTGCGCAGTTTCCTCGGCGTAGACGGGACGTGCATCGCACTTGCTATCTTAATTATCGTTGCTGTCGTTTTGATCACGAAATACTCTGTCGGCAATGGCTTATTAAAAGCACAAAAGCAAGTTGAAACCGGCGTGAAAGCAACAAAAGAAAAAGTATCTTCGACCTATACACAGATTCAAGAACGCAGACAGGCTGAAGCGGAATTGGGTGGCAAACGTCAATTTTTCAATCAAGAAAAGAAAAATCAAACACCGCTCGAACCCAAAGAACGCCGCTCTATTCTCGATCTGTCCGAGTTGGAAGATATTGACTTAACATTTGCTACGCGAATACCTACAGTAGCAACAGTATCTACGACACCAACAGCACCAACAGTGCCATCTGTACCGATCGAAAAGGAACCATCTTTACAGGAAGAAGAACCCCGAGCACAAAAAGCGGCAGAAATACCTGTTCAAACAGAAAAGACGGAAAAAGAATCATCTTATCAACTTCCTCCGATCTCGCTGTTAAAACAATCAAGCAATGGACGTCCGTCGCAATTAGCAAAAGAGATCAGCCGCAATGCTCAGATTTTGGAAGAAACCTTAGAAAACTTCAATGTCCGAGCCAAAGTGACTGATGTTTCTTGCGGTCCCAGTGTAACACGATATGAATTGGAACCTGCTCCGGGAGTAAAAGTCAGCCGTATCGTCAATCTGTCCGATGACTTAGCGCTTAAACTGGCAACCTCAGGTATCCGTATCGAGGCACCAATTCCCGGTAAAGCAGCTATCGGTATCGAAGTTCCCAATAAAGAGTTTATCGGTGTTCCGTTCCGTGAGATCGCCGAAAGCCAGACATTCCAAAAAGCCTCGTCCAAGTTGACGGTCGGCCTGGGTAAAGATATCGCAGGACAACCTGTTATTGCCGATCTCGGCAAAATGCCGCATCTTTTGGTCGCAGGTGCAACAGGTTCAGGGAAAAGTGTTTGTATCAATACCTTGATCACAAGCATTTTGTTCCGTGCAAGACCCGATGAAGTAAAGTTCATCCTTATTGACCCCAAAATGGTCGAATTTGCCGCATATGACGGTATCAGCCATTTGATGGCACCTGTTGTCACCGATGCCAAAAAAGCAGCAGGCGCACTCAACTGGGCAGTCCGCGAAATGGAACGCAGATATGCAATGTTCGCGGCCGAGAGTGTACGCGACATTTCGCGTTTCAATGAAGTATCGACCGAACCTCCGCTTCCTGCTATCGTTATCATTATCGACGAATTGGCAGACTTGATGATGATCGCACCTGTCGATGTTGAAGATGCTATCTGCCGACTTGCCCAAAAAGCACGTGCGGCAGGTATTCACTTGATCTTAGCAACGCAACGCCCGTCCGTTAATGTCATCACGGGTACGATCAAAGCTAATATCCCATCGCGTATCTCGTTCGCTGTCGCATCACAAGTCGACTCTCGAACGATCCTTGATATGGGCGGAGCAGAAAAACTGCTCGGAAAAGGCGATATGCTCTATTATCCTGTCGGTGCATCAAAACCAAAACGTGTACAAGGTGCATTCATCTCCGATGGTGAGATCGCCGCGGTAATTCAGCATATTAAAGAACAAGATCGTGTACAAAAAGAAGAGCCTGTCGTATTTCCTGATATGGTTGAAAAAAACACTTCTTCCGACCGTGCATCTATGGAAGATGAATTGTTGGAAAAAGCTATTTTTACAGTCCTTGAAACGGGACAAGCTTCGGCATCTATGCTGCAGCGCAAATTCCGCATCGGATACACGCGTGCAGGTCGATTGATCGATATCATGGAAGAGATGAAGATCGTCGGTCCGAATGCAGGTAGTAAAGCCAGAGAAATATTGATGACCTCACAGCAAGTCCAGAATACTTATTTCAACACAGAAAATAAAGAAGGAGCAGACACATGACAGAACGATTTTTGCCGATGACACGTGCAGAAATGAAAGCATATGGCTGGGATGAACTCGACTTTTTGTTCATCAGCGGGGATGCCTACGTTGACCATCCGAGTTTTGGCCCTGCTATCATTTGTCGCCATCTTGAAGCACAAGGTTACCGTGTCGGTATCATCGCACAACCCAATTGGCATACAACCAAGGATTTTAAAGTGATGGGCAAACCACGTCTTGGTGTCTTGATTTCTGCAGGCAATTTAGACTCTATGCTCAATAAGTTTACTGCCGCAAAAAAATTCCGTCACAACGATGATTATTCACCGGGCGGAGAGGCAGGCAAACGTCCCGACCGCGCTACTGTCGTATATGCAAATCGTGCGCGTGAAATATGGAAAGATACGCCGATCATCATCGGTGGTATCGAAGCAAGTCTTCGTCGTTTTGCACATTATGATTATTGGTCGGAAAAAGTACGCCGTTCGATGCTCCTTGACAGTCGTGCCGATCTTCTTGTATTCGGCATGGGTGAGAAACAAGTAAGTGAGATCGCCAAACAACTCGATGCAGGTGTTCCCATTAACGAGATTCGCAATGTACAAGGCACCTGTTACCGCACCGAAAACAAAGAAACACTTCCCGAAGGTGTATGGATGCCGTCGTATGAAGCTGTTGCAGATGATAAAAAGGCTTTTGCCAAAGCGTTTCGTCTTATGTACTTAGAGCAAGATGCATTCCGCGGCAAATGCCTTATCCAACCGTCGGGCACGAGCTATGTCATCCAAAATCCGCCCGCGATGCCGCTTACAACAGAAGAAATGGATGCGATCTACGCTCTGCCGTATCAACGCACTTGGCATCCTGCTTATGACGATGCAGGCGGTGTACCTGCGATCGAAGAAGTCAAATTCAGCCTCGTCAGCCAACGCGGTTGTTTCGGAGGTTGTTCCTTCTGTGCGATCACGACACATCAAGGTCGTATCATTCAAGCACGCAGTCACGAATCCATCTTGTCAGAAGCTAAACAATTGATTGCCGATCCTGATTTCAAAGGATATATCCACGACGTAGGAGGGCCGACAGCCAACTTCCGTCAACCTGCTTGCACTGCACAACTAAAACGAGGTGTATGCGCCAACAAACAATGCCTTGCACCTGTACCGTGCAAAAATCTTGTCGCTGATCATCGTGATTATGTATCACTGTTGCGTAAATTGCGCAAACTTCCCGGCGTAAAGAAAGTTTTTATTCGTTCCGGTATTCGTTACGATTACTTATTGCTTGATAAAAACACTGATTTTCTCCGCGAACTTTGTGAACATCATGTTAGTGGTCAGCTCAAAGTTGCCCCCGAACACATTTCTGTACGTGTTCTCAAAATGATGAGCAAAAGTCCCAAAGAAGTCTATCAGCGATTTTCTGCGGCTTACGAGAAAGTCAATCGGCAATTAAATAAAAAACAATATCTTGTACCGTATTTTATGTCAAGTCATCCGGGAGCAACACTTGCCGATGCTATTGAATTAGCCGAGTTTCTCCGTGAACTGAACTACATGCCACAACAAGTACAGGATTTCATCCCAACACCGGGCAGTCTGTCCACCTGCATGTATTATACAGGTATTCATCCTTTAACGGGTGAATCTGTCTATGTTGCACGCAATGCATCTGACAAAAAAATGCAGCGTGCACTCTTGCAATATCGCAAGCCTGAAAACTATGAGATCGTTTACCAAGCACTTCGTCGTGCCAATCGTATGGATCTGGTCGGTTATGGTCCAAAATGTTTATTAAGACCACCAAAAAAAGATATCAACAAAAAAATATTTACAACCTCTGCC
>JAFSAX010000084.1 GCA_017442105.1 Selenomonadales bacterium
GCTTATAACAGACGGCAGTGCCAATGCCAATAAAAAGTTTGACGGCTTCAGTCCGATTTCACTCGAAGCAAAAGATTATTATCTTATTTTCCATATCAGGAATACAACCGATTCTGTAAGCGGTGACGGTGAGCGGATCCAGCAGTATTTTAAGCAGCTGAACGATTCCGCCAAAACGCCTGTATCGGGCATGCGGGCTCTCGGTAAGGAATCGGACGGACTGAAGAGTAAGCTCGCACAGGCACGTGAGAGCATATTGAGCGTCAATACGGCTCTCAAGGGCGTGATGGCGGCAACGGCGATCGGCTCTATCGCGGCTGTCGGTACGGCGATTTTCAATACAGGATTGTCTGCTGTTAAGGCTTCGTCACAGATGAAGCAGTACGAAGTCGCGTTTTCGACGATGCTGAAGAGTCAGGAGAAGGGCAGAGCGATGCTTGCCGACTTGCAGAATTTCGCGGTAGAGACGCCATTCGATGTGCAAGGCGTGGTCAGCACGTCGCAGAAGCTGATGGCGTTCGGCGTAGAGGCGGATAAGGTCGTCGATACGATGCGTATTCTTGGTGATGCAACAGCGGCTTTCGGCGGCAATACGGAGCTTCTCGACCGTATGGGATATGCGCTCGGCCAGATGCGTGTCAGCGGCCGATTGAATGCACAGGATATGAATCAGCTTGCCAATGCGGGCATTCCTGCGTGGGAGATGCTTGCTGAGGCGGCAGGGAAAAGCGTAGCTGAGGTACGGAAGGCCTCCGAACAGGGGCTGATCGACGGACAGATGGCAGCAGACGTTATCATGGCAGGGATGCAGGATCGGTATTCGGGCGCAATGGAAGCGATGTCGCAGGAAGTGGGCGGTCTGTGGTCGAGTATCGTCGAGTCAGGGCAGATCGCACTTGCAACGGTCGGCGATTATCTCGTTGATACGTTCGACATCAAGGGTATTTTGAATGAAGTGTCGGAAGTGGTCGGCGGTGTCAGTAAGGCGCTCATGGAGGCAAGAGAGCAGGGCAAGAGCTTCAGCGAGGCGATCAGAGAGGCTGTGCCTGCGCCTGTTATCATAGCGGTGGGTGCGTTGGCGGCGGTCATTGCAGGTGGTCTTGTTGCTGCATGTGTGGCAGGTGTGGCCGCGTTGGCGGGACTTGTTGCGCCTGTGGCTCCTTTTGTGGCAGGTATGGCGGCAGTCGGTGCGGCGATCGCGGCACTGTATGCGTATTGGGACGATCTGTCGGCAGTGGCTTCCGATGCATGGCAGGCGATCGAGGAGGCGACGGCTGAGGCGGTCGCGATGCTCGCCGAGATGCTTGTAGCGATGGCGGCGGGCGGTATTGCAACGGTGCTGAAGTTGGGCGAAGGCATCATCAGTATTATCGGTGGTGCTCTTGATGAGGCGGGAGGCTATTGCCCGGACTTCTTGAAGACTTTCCAGACGATGCTGTCGGATGCGTTTGATGCTGTCTGCTCATGGGCAGACAACTGTATTGCAGAGATCAAGCGTGTACTCGCGGCCCAGGATGAGGTAAAAGCAGCTGTGGCGACTACACCTGCAGGCAATTCTTCAGGCGATGACGAGAAGGAAAAGAAAAGCGGTTCTAACTGGTTCTCCGATGTGACAGAGCGATTCAGAAGCAGCTTCGGACGTACGGGCGGCAGTACGAAAAGATCGGGCGGCAGTCGAAAGAGTACTGATGATGATATGAAGCGCAAGGAGCAGGAGGTTAATCGTATCACTGAAGCACTTGGCAGGGCACAGGAGGCAACGCGTCAGCTGACGGAGAGCTTTGATGATCTGAAGGTCGACATCAATTTTGCAGGTATGAGCGGCTCGGATGCTGTCTACGAGGAGATCGAGCGCGAACGTAATCAACGTATCAAGGCAATAGATGATGTATTGGCGAAGCAGAAGCAGGCTATTACGGATGCCGAAAAGCTTCGGGATAGTGCAACGAAAACAGGGAATGCGAAAAAGCTTCAGCTGGATACACAGCTCAATGCGGCACGTGCAGAGATGGATGCGGCACTCAATGCGGCGACGCATGAGGAGTTTCTCGCGTATTTGGAGAGCGAAAAGCTTGCTAAGTATGAGGCTTTAATGGAAGAACAGGAGCTGCGGCAGCAGCTGTTAGAATGGCGTTTGTCGCAGGGAGATATTGCAGAACAGATGACAGATCTCTGGATCGATTACGGCCGCAATGTTGCTTCGTCTATCGGCCAGGCTGTCGGCAGTATCGTCGATGGATCTAAATCGGTTGGGCAGGCGATGAGAGAGGTGCTTAACAGCATCATCAATAACATTGTAACGACTGCTGCCGAATTTGCGGCAGTATGTGCAATGCTGAGTATGTACGGCGTCAATCCGCCGGGGCCGATCGCTGCCAAAATGATGTTCGGTATCGGTGTAACGCATCAGTATGAAGCAGGGTCGAAAGGTGCAAAGCTGGCAGGACAGAAATTTGCAAGTGGCGGTATTATCTACGGTCCGGGCACGTCTACGAGCGACAGTATTCCTGCGATGTTGTCGAACGGGGAGTATGTCGTTCGTGCGGCCGCAGTTCGTAAGATCGGTCTGCCAACACTCAATGCGATCAATGCAGGCAGAGGCTTTGCAGATGGTGGTATCGTGAGCGCATCTGCATTTGTCGGTAAGTCGCAGGCGCCTGCGAA
>JAFSAX010000085.1 GCA_017442105.1 Selenomonadales bacterium
CTCTCGACCAAACGCCGTCAGCCCCTTATCCGTATCACGATATCCGATATTCGGATACCCAAGCTCATTCGGATAATTCCACGTCAACGTAATAAGCCGTATACCTTCTTCGTAAAGCGCAGCCAGATGCTCCGTCTTACCTTCGAGCGCACCGCCTTCTTCTATCGTAAGAAAAGCTGCTATCTTCCCCTCGCGCTCTGCTCGCTCCATGTCTGCCGCCGACCGTGCAAGCACCACCGCATCAGCACAGTTCGCCAATTCTTTTTTGGCAAATACCACCATATCTTTTGCCATTCGATACGGCGAATCTACTTTCGTCTTATCAAAATAACATGCTAAGAACTGCGCACCGACACCGCCTTGCACAAGTTTTCCCAAATCGACTTGCCCTGTATTCTCACGTAAGTCACCCCTGCTCGCACCACACATCAATGCAGATATCGTATCTGCATGAAGATCAATACACCGCATAACGTTCCCCTTTCGACAAAAAGCGAGAGGCCTTGCCTCCCGCTTTTCTTTCTTATTTCATCAACGACACGATACTGCCGAACATTGCTTCGTTCTCACGTATCTTCTCTTCTCCGCCGACAACGCAAAGATAGTTCTCTGCCATCGCCGCGCGAATCATTTCACCCGCCGTACGAATATCTTTCTGCGTCGCAGACAATATCTCGCTGCGTTCTCGTTGGAGATCATCATGCGTCACACCACGCAGATAACATTCTGCTGCTCCATCTCCGCGCATCGCAGGAGTAAGCGGCGTGTCGATACCGCTCATCGTACCGATGATATACTTCGTCATCTCACGTTCGGGCACATCGAAGTTCATCAAGTAATCGCCCGTCGTATCGAACACTTCGACCGTTTCCGCAAGATTCGGATCGCGGTACGAACCGAGGTACATATTCCCGTTACGACGGAAATTAACAAGCGCACCGTACGCACCGCCTTGCACGCGGATCTTATTCCAGAGATGGTCATATTTCAAAATCGTTTCTACGACCTTCAGCACACCGCTATATTGATAACCAAGTTTGCAAAAGTTCGCACCTTTGACAACGTACTGCACTTTCCCTGCCGTCATCAAACCTTCGTTCTTCTTGCCGAAAGTGAAAGTATATTCCTGCGCAGGATATTCTTCATCCGAAAGCACACTGTCCAAGGACTGCCATGCTTTTTGGAATACTGTATAATCTTCTGCATCTGACGTTACGCTGACAAGAAGATTTTTTTTGCAGAAAAGAAGTTTTGCAACAGACGACAATTTTTCAGCAAGCTGTTCTTTTTCTGCATCGAAATTTTTCGCCAAACGGTCAATGAAATCAAAGAACGGCACAACACCTTCTTCATTATATTTCGATACTGCCGATACATACGACAACACACGACCGATCGCGACCTGATGACCGCTTTTCAAAAGATGCATCGAAACATTTTCGCGAATACGACCGATGAGTTCTTTCATGCGTTTTTCATCGGTAAATCTGCTCATCGTCAACACTTCTGCCAAAAGCTCCGTCAATCGTTCTGCCTTCTCTGTAAGCACCTTGCTCTTCACACGAAGGCGAGGTTCGATCTCTTTTGAGCCGTCTTCTACCGAATAGCTGAGTAAGTCATAGCCGATACCGCCCGTATCGAGATTGATACGATTCGCCAATTCCATATAAGACGATCTCTCCGTATCGACCTTACCCAGAAGTTCTACGAGCAGATATCCGTACATCAAGTCTTCCTGCGGAAGCACCTTCGCATCAAAGTACATCGACAGATAGACGATCTTATTCGTAGGAATGTTATGGTGAAGTACCGTTACACCATTTTCCGTCTTTTCCTCGCAGATGATAGGTGGTTCTGTTTTCTCCAGATCATCGAGCGACAGAAGCGGGATCGTATTGAGTGCCTCCTCTGTATCAGGCGTTTCTTGACGGATCGCCAATCGCTCGGCATCTTCTTCGATTCGGCGAATATCTTCCTCCGTCAAGGTCGCTTTGTATGCTGCCAACTTCGCACGAAGTTCTGCCGCCTTACGCTCCGTCAAACCGACTTCAGGCGACAAGACAACGAGCGTTTCATGCGTATTATTCAAGATACGCTCTTTGATCAATCGTTCAAAATAATCCGTATGAAGTGCCGTCTTGACATTTGCCAGAGCCTCTTCATATTCGAGATAGATGAACGGCGACTCATCGTAGAGCCAGCTGTTCATCGCATTGATACCGTAGATAAGGCCTTTCGGCGTGCGACCGAAATCTGCCTCGCGAATCTTAAATTCGATCAAGTTGAGCGATGCCTCAATGAGCTGTTTATCGATACCGTTCGTTACCATATCACGAAGCGTTTCTTTTACCACTTCGACAAAACGCGGCGCATCTTCCTTATTCGCACCGTTGACCTCGATCACGAACGTCGGCTGCAGCATCCCATCGTTGCAACCACCGTTGACATCTTTGCCAATGCCTGCCTCTGACAACGCTTTTTTCATCGGTGCCGCCTGGCTCTTGAGAAGCATATGCGCAAGTATCTGCATCGCCAAGACCATTTCCGCTTCCTTAGCATCACCGATAATATAGTTGAGCGACAAGAACGTCTTATCGTTCGTATCTTCTTCTGCCGAGATCGGATACGTGTCATAGACCTCTTTCGGCTCATCGAACAGCGGCTGATATGCGATCGTCGAATCGAGCTCCAGTCGCGTGAAATTCGACAAATATTCATCATTGATAAACGCCAATTTTTCTTCGATATCACAATTACCATACAAGAAAATATAGCTGTTCGACGGATGATAATATGCTCGATGGAACGCCAAGAAGTCTTCCTGCGTCAAATTCGGGATAGCATCAGGCTCACCGCCCGATTCGTATCCATACGTCGTATCAGGAAACAGCGATGTCATGACCTTCTGATCGAGAATCGACTCAGGCGACGAAAGCGCACCCTTCATCTCATTATATACGACACCGCGATATGCCAGTTCACCGTTCTCGTCGATTTCGTAGTGCCAGCCTTCCTGCATCAAAATCTCACGTTCATTGTGCATCGACGGATAAAACACCGCATCAAGGTAAACATCCATCAAGTTGTGAAAATCCTTATCATTACAGCTTGCGATCGGATACATCGTCTTATCGGGGAACGTCATCGCATTCAAAAACGTATTCAGCGACCCCTTGACCAATTCCACAAATGGCTCTTTGAGCGGAAATTTGCGCGAACCACATAGAACAGAATGCTCTACAATATGCGCTACCCCCGTATCATCGGACGGCGGTGTTCTGAACGATATCGAAAACACCTTATTTTCATCCTCATTTTTCACATACAAAAGCTGTGCGCCCGTCGCTACGTGCTCCATCCAATATCCCGTCGATTGAATTTCTTTTATCATACGGCTCTCGCGCAAACGAAAACCGTGGATCACATCACCAATATTCCAGTTCATTTTATTACCCCTTTTCTATTCTATAACGACATCGGCATCGGTGACGTCCACGGCAACTGCGATACGATATAAATGATAGCCGCCAATGCCAGCACGATCTTTGCCAATACACCGGTCATCTGTCCTACCGCTACGCCGACCGCTACACGACCTGCTTTGTCTTTATCCTTCGCCTTCGAATACTCTGCCAAATAGCTTCCGAGAAAACCACCGCACACCAGCCCAATGATAGAGCCTATCAGCGGAACGATGCTCGACCCGATCAGCGCACCGCAAAATCCGCCGAATACCGCACTGACCATCGCACGCTTCGATGCCTTTTCCTTCTTCGCACCAAAAAGACCTGCCAAGAACTCCACACTCTCGGCGAGCAGAATGAGAACAAGAACGATCGCAAGCGACTCATACGACAAATAAAGAAATCCGCTGAGTGCCGCATAAGCAAGTACACTGAAAAAAAGAAGCAGATTTCCGGGAAGCCCCATCGAAATAAGCCCCACACTTCCAAGCATTGCTACGATCAATATCACATTCGAAATTACCAATGCGCCAAATTCCATCTTCATTCTCCTATTCTAAATCAGACTTAGATATCCTTATACATATTCTAGGTTTTTTGCATTTTTCCTGTTCAAGAGAAAAACATTCTCAATCATCCTATCTATGCCTATATACAACAACAGGACTTGAAGCATATTACTTCAAGTCCTGTTATCATGTTGTTTTTCGTTCGCTTTTTATTTGAGTCTTGCGATCGCACGGTATGCGATATCATTACGATAGTGAACGTCATCGAAGTGAATCGATTTGACTGCCGCATATGCGTTGTCTACGGCTTTTTGTACATCAGTACCGATCGCTGTTACGCCGAGGACACGGCCGCCGTTCGTTACGATATTACCGTCTTTTGCCGCTGTACCTGCATGGAATACGGTCGCGCCGAGCTCAGCTGCTTTATCAAGACCGCTGATAACATCGCCTTTGCGATAGCCTTGCGGATAACCACCCGCCGCCATTACGACGCATACTGCCGCACCGTCTTTCCACTGAATGTCAAGATCAGCAAGGTTGCCGTTGACGCACGCCATCATGACTTCTGCCATGTCACTGTCCAAAAGCGGAAGTACGACCTGCGTTTCGGGGTCGCCGAAGCGTGCATTGAATTCAATGACTTTCGGGCCGTTTTCCGTGATCATAAGACCTGCATAGAGGCAACCCGTGTACGGCATTCCTTCTGCTTTCATTGCCGCAACAGTCGGCTCGAGAATCTCTTTTTGAACGCGAGCAAGCACGTCAGCCGTTACGACAGGTGCAGGAGCGTATGTACCCATACCGCCTGTGTTCGGACCTTCGTCGTTGTCGTAAGCACGTTTGTGATCCTGCGAGGAGATCATCGGAACGATCGTCGTACCATCGCAGAACGTAAGGATGGATGCTTCTTCGCCTGTGAGGAATTCTTCTACTACGACTTGGCATCCTGCCGAGCCGAATGCTTGGTCACACATCATCATGTCAACTGCTTCGAGTGCTTCGTCGAGCGTCATCGCTACGACAACGCCTTTACCTGCAGCAAGGCCGTCAGCTTTGATAACGATCGGTGCGCCTTGTTCTACGATATATGCTTTTGCGGCTTCTGCATCAGTGAATACTTCAAAAGCAGCCGTCGGGATACCGTATTTTTTCATGAGATCTTTGGCAAACGATTTGGAGCCTTCGATCTGCGCAGCTGCCTGCGTTGGGCCAAAGATCGCAAGACCTTTCGCGCGGAATGCGTCTACGACACCGTTCGCGAGCGGAACTTCGGGGCCTACGATCGTAAGGTCGATCTTGTTTTCGAGCGCGAATGCAACGAGTGCATCATTATCAGTGATATCCATCGGTACACATTCTGCGATCTGTGCGATACCCGGGTTGCCCGGTACGCAATATACTTTTTCTACGCTCGCGCTCTGCGCAGCTTTCCAAGCCAATGCGTGTTCGCGACCGCCACTGCCAATTACTAATACTTGCACAACTTCCACTCCTGTCTTATTATTTTGCGAGCTGTTCGCTCAAGTATTTGCTGATGCAAGCATCATATTCGGACGTATGCGTGAATGCTTCATATGCGAGCTGCATACGGAGTTTGTCGCTTACGCCTGCGCCTGCCTGCACTTGTTCGATGATCTCATCATAATGTGCAGGGTTTACTACAACGGATACGTATTTGAAGTTTTTCGCAGCTGCACGGATCATAGCCGGGCCGCCGATATCGATGTTTTCGATTGCTTCTTCGAGCGTTACGCCTTCTTTGGCGATCGTTTCACGGAACGGATAAAGGTTGACGACAACGAGATCGATGCCTTTGATCTTATGCTGGATCATAGCATCAACATGTTCTTTGTTGTCGCGGATCGCCAAGATACCGCCATGGATGTACGGGTTGAGTGTTTTTACACGACCGTCCATGATTTCGGGGAAGCCCGTTACATCGCTGACATACGTTACAGGGATACCTGCGTCTTTGAGTGCTTTCATCGTGCCGCCCGTAGAGATGATCTCTACGCCTGCTGCCTGCAATTTGCGTGCGAATTCAACGATGCCTGTTTTATCGGATACACTGATCAATGCTCTTTTAATCATCATAATGTTCATTTCCTCGCTTTTCTTATATTAGTCGCGATTGATGCGAACTTTGCGTCCTTCAATCGTAAGTCTGCCTTCTGCATAGAGGCGGATCGCTTCAGGATAAATTTTGTGTTCTTCGACGAGAACACGAGCGGCCAAGCTGTCATGGTCGTCATCTTCCATGACAGGCACAGTCGCCTGCAAGATGATCGGGCCTGTGTCCATGCCTTCGTCAACGAAGTGAACGGTACAACCCGATACTTTCGCACCGTATTCGAGTACGAGCGAATGAGCATCTGCACCCGTGAAGGACGGCAAGATCGAAGGATGGATATTTAAGATGCGATGTTTGAACGCTTGTACGAATACAGGCGTCAAAATGCGCATGAAACCTGCCAATACAACGAGCTCAACACCATGCGCACGAAGCGTTTCAATAAGCGCATGTTCAAACGTTTCTCTGGAATCATATTCTTTGCGATTGACACAAATAGCAGGGATACCTGCCGCACGCGCACGATCGAGTGCTTTTGCTTCCGGTTTATCGGTGATAACAACGCCGACGCGAGCAGGAACAGTGCCTTTTTCGATTGCATCGAGGATCGACTGGAGGTTGCTTCCGCGACCCGATGCCATTACGCCAAGCACAAGCTTACTCACCGAATACGCCACCTTTCAAGATCGCTTCGTGGTTGCCTTTTACGACTTTACCGATGACGTAGTTTTCTTCGCCTGCTTCTGCCAGGTGAGCACGAACTGCATCTACATCGTCAGCCGATACGATAAGGATCATACCAAGACCCATGTTGAACGTACGATACATTTCCGGCCATGCTACGCCGCCCCATTCTTTGAGGAGATCGAAGATCGGAAGACGCGGCCACGTCGTTACATCGATCTCTACGCTGCAATCGTCGGGAAGGATACGCGGAATGTTTTCGTAGTAACCGCCGCCCGTGATATGTACCATGCCGTGGATATCAAATTTTTCGATAAGCGGCAAGCATACTTTCGGATAAAGGCGAGTCGGTGTGAGAAGTTCTTCACCGATCGTTTTGCCAAGTTTTGCAATATATTCACTGCCGTCCATGCCTTTGACATCGAAGCAGATCTTGCGCACGAGAGAATAACCGTTCGAGTGTACGCCCGAGGACGGAAGACCGATGAGTACGTCGCCTTCGGCAACTTTTTCACCCGTGATCATTTTCGGACGATCGACGATACCGACTGCGAAACCTGCGATATCGTATTCACCATCGGAATAGAAGCCTGCCATTTCAGCCGTTTCGCCACCGATGAGCGAGCAGCCGGATTCTTTACAAGCACGTGCTACACCGCTGACGATGGAAGCAACTTTTTCCGGTTCGAGCTTGCCTACTGCGAGGTAGTCAAGGAAGAAGAGCGGTTCTGCGCCCTGTACTAAGATATCGTTGACGCACATTGCTACAGCGTCCTGACCGATCGTGTCATGTTTGTCAAGCATGAACGCGAGTTTGAGTTTCGTACCGACACCGTCAGTACCCGATACGAGGATCGGTTCTTCATAGTTTTCTTTGGCAATTTTGAAAAGGCCGCCAAAACCGCCGAGATCGCCGAGAACTTCCGGACGATATGTTGCTTTTACATCCTGTTTCATCAACTGAACGGCACGATTGCCCGCATCGATATCAACGCCGGCATCAGCATATGTCAGCTCTTTTTTTTCTTCGCTCATCACAAATCCCCCTACAATTCATCTTTCTTGGAAAAAAGCGCAAAGCGAGAGACTGATTTTCGCTTCCCTCGCTTGCTATTTTTTTGTTTTTTAGATTACATGCTGTTTATAAAAACTTACTCAGTCCAGATCTGCTGCTACACGAGCGGCTTTTGCCTCTACTTCCGCAGCCATCTGCACGCGATGCTCTTTCAGCTTCGCAGCAACTTTTTCATCGCTGACACCAATGATCTGTGCAGCGAAGATCGCAGCATTTTTCGCACCGTTGATCGCCATGGTAGCAACAGGAATACCGGACGGCATCTGTGCAATACTGAGAAGCGCATCCATCCCGCCAAGCGGTGTACAGTTGATCGGAATGCCGATAACAGGAAGCGTCGTCAAGCTGGCGATCACACCACCCAAGTGTGCTGCCGCACCTGCCGCTGCCAAAAATACTCTTACACCACGCTCAGGAGCTTCCGATACGAACGAATGCAAGCGTTCCGGCGTACGATGTGCCGAAGCGACCAATACTTCCGATTCAATACCAAAATCTGCAAGCATTTTTACTGCAGGTTTCAAGATCGGCCAATCGGAATCACTACCCATGATAATTGCAACTTTCATGC
>JAFSAX010000086.1 GCA_017442105.1 Selenomonadales bacterium
CCCCAAGATGAATATCTCTTGTATTGTATTAAGAAGAATCCTTGTTGGTGCAGTAAAAAATCCCTGTACAGATTCTGTACAGGGATATGGTCATTGTTTTATCTTATAAAGGATCGGTATTGATATCAAAAGCGGAATGATCGTTAAAACGAGTGCTTCGTAAAGACCGATATGGTCGGCGAGTACGCCTGTGATAGCTGCTCCGACACCACCAAGTCCGAACGAGAGGCCGAGCATCATACCCGATGCCATAGCGGCACCTTGCGGCATGACTTTCTGTGCCCATACGACAGACGCAGGAACGGTGCTCTGCATACACGCGCCGAGCAGGAATATCATGATCCATGCGAGAAGCGAGGTATCTGCCAAGTAGAGGAAGATACTGCAAGGAATGACGCTGAGTGCAAGCGAGGCGAGGATACAGCGTTGGTAGCCATAACGGTCGCCTAAGAATCCGCCGATGAATCCGCCGATCGCGCCGCCCAAGAGGAAGACGGTCAGCATCAGACCGACAGTCGTCAGTTCAGTGCCGCGTGCGCTGAGGAGGATCGGTAAGAATGTCGTCAGTGCATATTGCGGCCAAGAACGAAGTGACATGACGAGCGTCAGTTTAAGAAGTGTAGGAGATTGATACAATTTCGGGGCATCTTCTGCCAAGCGCGTTTTGGCGGCGAGAGGTAAGCGATATAATCTGCTGTGCAGATAAAATGCCGTCAAGACGATGCCGGGTACAGTCAGCCACATGATCGCATCGAGCGAGAAGGTCGCGAAGAATATCGTTAAGATGATCGGAGCAAGGGCGAATCCGAAGTTACCGCCTGCAACGAAGATCGATACGGCAAGACCTTTTGACTCGGGACGGATGATCTTTGTCGTCATGCTGGATGCAAGCGGATGGAATACCGACGATGCCAGACCTGACAGTGTAACTGCCGCGAACAGTATCGGTACGGACGGTGCCAAGCCTGCCCAGCAGATGAAGATCGCTGTCAGCGGAATCGTCCAGAGAAGCAGCCACGTATAACCACTGCGGTCGATATAATAACCGCAGACGGGCTGCAGGAGATTCGATGCGACCGAGAATATCATCGTCAGTATGCCCGAGAGCGTGAGCGATAAGCCCAACTGACTGATAGCAAACGGCAACAAGATCGGTAAAAAATTTACATAGAAGTCACTGAAAAAATGACCGGCTGTCAGCAGGGTAAGAAAATACCACGAATGGATATGGTTACTGTTTGGCCCTGTTAGTACTCGGTTCATCTGTGAATTCGATGCAATCCAGTTGCGCTTTGACTTGTGCGCGAATTGCTTGGATATATTGTGCACGAAGTGCGTTTTGTTCCTGCTGTTCCTGCGGCGAAAGGCCGACTGTGCGTTTTTTTCTTGACAACGCATTGATGCGAGCAATCAGTTCCGGTGTAATCAAGAAGAACATCCCTTCTGTAATTCGATATTGATACCATAATAAGGTCAAGTATAACACTATAAAAAATCGTACCATATCAGAGCCGAAAAGTCAAAATTTCCAAGATAAATTTATTGGCGATTATAGGGAAATATGGTAAGATGAAAAAGATAACGTAACATATACAGTAGGCAAAGCGTTTTGTTTTGCTGTTGTATTCATAAATTACTGATGAAGGAGAGAAACAGATGAAAATTGTTGTAACCGTTGTTGGACAAGACAGAGTAGGTATTATCGCGAAAGTTACGGGCATTTTGGCCGAACATAGCGTCAACGTATTGAACCTCAACCAGAACATTTTGGATGGTTTCTTTAACATGATCTTGATCGCGAATATGGAAGATAGCAAAACTTCCTTGCGCGAAGTACAGGAACTCTTGAGAGAAGAAGGCAAGAAAATCGGCGTAGAGATCAAAGTACAGAATGAAGAAATCTTCAAAGCAATGCACACGATCTGATCGTGACATAGGAGGATGCCATGTTAGACGTTAGAAATATTTTAGAAACGAACCGTATGATCACGGAAAATAAATTGGACGTTCGTACGATCACGATGGGTATCAGCTTGCGTGATTGCGGACATCCGAACATTACGCAGTTCTGCCAGAACGTGTATGATAAAATTACGCGCAGTGCAGAATTCTTGGTAAAAACGGGTGAAGATATCGAGGCGGAATACGGTGTTCCGATCATCAATAAACGTATTTCGGTCACGCCGATCGCGATCGCAGCAGAAGCTTGCCATACGGACAGCTATGTGCCTGTTGCAGAAGCACTCGATAAAGCGGCCAAAGAAGTCGGTGTCAACTTCATCGGCGGTTTTTCCGCACTTGTACAGAAGGGTTTCACGAAAGGTGACCGTATTCTTATCAACTCCATTCCGCAGGCACTTGCAACGACGGATATCGTATGCTCGTCGGTCAACGTCGGCTCGACGCGCGCAGGTATCAACATGGACTGTGTTCGTGAGATGGGCGAGATCGTAAAACGTACGGCTGAATTGACGCGTGACAAAGACGCGCTCGGTTGTGCGAAGCTTGTTATTTTTGCCAATGCTATGGAAGACAATCCGTTCATGGCAGGTGCGTTCCATGGTGTGAGCGAACCGGAAAAAGTCATCAATGTCGGCGTCAGCGGTCCGGGCGTTGTTAAACATGCGCTTGAAGATCTTAAAGGTGCCAACTTCGATACGATCGCAGAAACGATCAAGAAAACGGCATTTAAGATCACACGTGTCGGTCAGCTCGTTGCACAGGAAGCATCGCGCCGTCTCGGTGTACCGTTCGGTATCATCGACTTGTCGCTTGCTCCGACGCCTGCTGTTGGTGACAGTGTTGCGCACATCTTGGAAGAAATGGGCTTGGAATGCTGTGGTGCCCCGGGTACGACGGCAGCTCTCGCACTTTTAAATGACGCCGTAAAAAAAGGCGGTCTTATGGCGTCGTCGCACGTTGGCGGTCTTAGCGGTGCATTCATTCCTGTCAGCGAAGATGCAGGCATGATCCATGCTGTTGAATGCGGTGCGCTTTCGCTCGAAAAACTCGAAGCTATGACGTGCGTATGCTCGGTCGGTCTTGATATGATCGCAGTCCCCGGCGATACGACAGCGGCTACGATTTCGGGTATCATCGCAGACGAAGCGGCGATCGGTATGATCAATAACAAAACAACGGCTGTTCGCCTGATCCCCGTACCGGGTAAACAAGTCGGCGAAGTCGTAAACTTCGGCGGACTTCTCGGGTATGCCCCGATCATTCCTGTCAGCAAGTTCAGCTCGGAAGCATTCATTGCTCGCGGCGGTCGTATTCCTGCCCCTGTCAGAAGCTTGACGAACTAAGAGGTAAGACAGACCGCCTTCTGTGCGGTCTGTTTTTGTCTATATGAAGGAGAACTATCTATGCGTATGACGAAAAAAATCAAAGCAGAGATGCTTGCCCTTTTGGAAGCGGAATACGGCAATACGGGAACGGCACTCAACTATAATTCGCCGTTCGAGCTTCTCATTGCTGTTATCTTGTCGGCGCAATGTACGGACGTGCGCGTCAATGTGATCACCGCACGGATATTCCCTCAATATAATTCGGCGGCGAAGATGCTTTCGCTCAGCCTTGCAGAGCTGGAAGAACTCATCCGTGATTGCGGTCTCTTTCACAGCAAAGCGAAAAATATTTTGGCGGCGTGCCGTATCATCGAAGAAGAATTCGGCGGTGAAGTGCCCGATACGTTTGATAAGCTCATCACGCTCCCCGGTGTAGGACGCAAGACAGCCAATGTCATGCTCAGCGTTTGCTTCGGCGTGCCTGCGCTTGCCGTCGATACGCACGTATTTCGTGTATCGAACCGCACGAAGCTTGCCAAGGGCAATACCCCTGTTGAAGTAGAAGAGGGATTGATGAAGGTCATTCCGCGCGAAGCGTGGGGCAATGCACATCATTGGCTCATCTGGCATGGACGTAAGGTATGCCGTGCGCGCAACCCGCTTTGCACAAATTGCGTCGTGCGCGATTTGTGTCCCTCGAGAGAAGAAAAATAGATCATAGCTTGATCGTTCAAGCGGAGGATAGAAATATGGAAATCAGAAAAGCAAGATTTACAGATATTGAAGCGATCCACGCGATCGTCAACGGATATGCCGAAGAAGGGCAGATGCTCGCTCGTGCGCGCAACGTGCTGTACGAAACGCTTCGTGATATGACAGTCGCTGAAGAGGACGGCAGGATCGTTGGTGTCGGTGCGCTTCACTTGACGTGGGATGAGCTTGCGGAAGTGCGTACGCTTGCCGTAGACAAGGCATACAGTCGTCGCCATATCGGCACGCGTATCGTGGAGCGACTTCTCGAAGAAGCGAAAGAGATCGGTGTCAAAACGGTCTTTACGCTTACATATCGTGCCGATTTCTTCAGCACGCTCGGTTTCGTCGAAACATCAAAAGAAAGCCTTCATCATAAGGTGTGGAAGGATTGTATCAACTGTCCGAAATTCCCCAACTGTGATGAAACGGCCATGACGCTTAGCGTAGAATAAACAAAAAAGCTACCTTAGTAACAAAAATGACTAAGGTAGCTTTTCGTTTATGCCTTGATCGATTCGTTCGGTTTGACGATATGAACGATCGTGTCGGTAGCTTTTTCGACTTGTGCTTTGAAGGCAGTCGGATCAGCTGCGATCGGAGGCCAAGTGTTGTAATGGATCGGAACGATGTTTTTCGCTTTGAGCAGTTTAGCTGCTTCTGTTGCATCGTCGATACCCATCGTGAAGTTGTCGCCGATGGGAAGGAATGCGTAATCGATATTGTGTTTCGCAAACAGTGCCATATCGCCGAACAGTGCCGTATCACCTGCGAAGTAGAACGTCTTGCCGCCGAATTCAACGATGAAACCTGCCGCACAAGCGCCCGGTGCGCCGCCCGAATGGAACGCTTGTACCATTTTAACTTTACCGAACGGGAACTTATAACTGCCGCCGAGATTCATGCCATGCGTTTCGTCGAAGTCTGCCATTGCGCAGATCTCGGGAATACCGATGACCGTTGCGCCATTGACTTTAGCAAGTGCTTTCGTATCGCCGAAGTGGTCGAAGTGACCGTGCGATACGAGGATGTAATCGCATTTGATCTGGTTCGGTTTGATAGATGCCATCGGATTATTCGTAATGAACGGATCGAAGATAAGTGTCGTCTCTCCGTCGGAAAGCTGAATGCAGGCATGCCCCCAATATGTGATCTCTATCATGTAAATCATCCTTTCTGAATATCGTTCGTGATATTTCTATTATATACCGAAATGGTACCTCTCGTAAACAAGTGTTTTCTCGAAAAAAATAGGTATTGACAAAAAAGTGATTCTTTGATAACCTATAATCATTCAAAAACATATTCCAAATGCAACGATTAGGACG
>JAFSAX010000087.1 GCA_017442105.1 Selenomonadales bacterium
CCGTCGGCCGTTATGAGATAGACGGAGATGACATCTTCTTCATGGTGTCGGAATACGAAACGAAAGCGCCGTCCGACCTCAAGGCAGAAACGCACAGCGAATATATCGATATCCAGTTCCTCGTCAGTGGCAGAGAGCTGATCGGCTGGGCACAGAAGGAAGAAGGCTATCCGTACGAGTACCTCGACGAGAAAGGCAATGATGCCGTATTCTACGCAGCAGTGCCGAACGAATCGTTCGTTCTGCTCGGCGCAGACTGCTATGCTGTCCTGACGGAAAACGATATCCATCGTCCGTGCTGTCAAGTCGGTGCGAGTGCACCTGTTAAAAAAATCGTAGCCAAAGTAAGAAAAACGCTCGTTTTATAAGAAGAAGCAGGATTTTTGCCCATTATGGCGAATGATACTACATATTATGGACGTTTTGCCGCCCAGGGCAAAGGAAAGAATTTAAGCAAGGTGGTTGGAGATGGAAATCAAGGAGATCAAAAAACTGAAATTATACGGGTTCAATAACCTGACGAAATCGCTCAGTTTCAATATGTACGATATTTGTTATGCGAAAACGCCCGAGCATCGCAGAGAATATATCGAGTATATCGACGAGCAGTACAATGCACAGCGTTTGACGGGTATATTGACAGAGGTTGCCAACATTATCGGGGCGAATATCCTCAATATTGCGAAGCAAGACTATGAACCGCAAGGTGCCAGTGTAACGATATTGATTTCGGAAGGGCCGGTTGAGCCTGTGTCGGACGCTGTCGTCTGCCATCTCGATAAGAGCCATATCACCGTACACACGTATCCCGAAAGTCATCCCGAGAAGGGCATCAGCACCTTCCGTGCCGATATCGATGTATCGACCTGCGGTGAGATCTCGCCGCTCAAAGCACTCAATTATCTGTTAGAGCAGTTCTGCTCGGATATCGTAACCATCGACTATCGCGTACGCGGCTTTACGCGCGACGTGAACGGCCGCAAGCTGTTCATCGACCATAAGATCAACTCGATCCAGAATTATATCGACTCGAAAAAACGTACCAAATATCAGATGCTCGACGTGAACGTATATCAGGAAAACATCTTCCATACGAAGATGCTCTTGAAAGAATTCGATCTCGATAACTACTTGTTCGGCACACCGAAAAACGAGTTGACGACACACGAAAAACGTAAGATCAAACAGAGCCTGAAAAAAGAAATGGCAGAGATCTTCTACGGCAGAAATATTCCGAAGGTCTAACACACAGTTATAGGAGGAGTAACAGTGAGCAACGTAAGACGTATTTTTGTTGAGAAAAAAGCCGGCTTCGACATTCCTGCACAGGAATTGTTCAAAGACCTCAAAGAAAGCCTCAGCCTCGAAGGCCTTGAAGGCGTTCGCATCATCCAGCGCTACGATGTGCAGGGTATCAGCGAAGAAGAATATCAGAAAGCACGCGGTATCGTGTTCTCCGAACCGACCGTTGACACCGTATATGACGAAGAGATCGAGATCGATGACAAAGACTTCGTGTTCGCAGTAGAACCGCTCCCGGGTCAGTATGACCAGCGCGCAGACTCCGCGGCACAGTGCGTACAGCTCATCTCGCAGAAAGACCGCCCCATCATCGTGACGGCGCGCGTCATCATCTTGTCGGGTTCGCTTACGGCAGACGAAGTGGCAAAAGTAAAAGCGTACTGCATCAACGCAGTCGAAGCGCGTGAAGCCGCTCTCGAAAAACCGGAAGACCTCGACCTCAGATCCGAAGTTCCCGCAGATGTGGCAAAACTCACGGACTTCACGACGTGGAGCGAAGAAAGACTTGCCGCATTCCACAAAGAAACGGGTCTTGCGATGAGCCTTGCAGACCTCGCGTTCTGTCAGGCATACTTCCGCGACGAAGAAGACCGCGACCCGACTATTACAGAAATTAAAGTAATCGACACGTACTGGTCCGACCATTGCCGTCATACGACGTTCTCGACGAAAATTACCGACATCGCGTTCGAAGACGGTGCGTTTAATGCACCTGTGCAGGAAGCATACAAAGGCTACCAAGGCGCACGTGACTATGTATATGGTGAAACAGACCGTCCGATGACGCTGATGGACATGGCTTGCATCGGTACGAAACAGCTTAAAAAACAGGGCAAAGTCGAAGACCTCGACGCGTCCGATGAGATCAACGCTTGCAGTATCGTGACGAAAGCCGACATCAATGGCAAAGAAGAAGACTGGCTCGTCATGTTCAAAAACGAAACGCACAACCACCCGACGGAGATCGAACCGTTCGGCGGTGCGGCAACGTGCCTCGGCGGTGCTATCCGCGACCCGCTCTCGGGCCGTTCCTACATCTATCAGGCAATGCGCGTAACCGGTTCGGGCGATCCGCGTGCGTCGATCGACGATACGCTCCCGGGCAAGCTCCCGCAGAAAAAAATCACGACGACGGCGGCCGCAGGTTACAGCTCCTACGGTAACCAGATCGGTCTTGCGACGGGTCAGGTACAAGAGCTCTATCACCAGGGCTATATCGCAAAACGTATGGAGATCGGTGCTGTTATCGCTGCCGCTCCGAAAGAAAATGTCGTCCGTGAAAAACCGCAGAAAGGTGACGTCGTTATCCTCGTCGGCGGTCGTACAGGCCGTGACGGCTGCGGCGGTGCAACAGGCTCGTCGAAAGAGCATACGGAAGAATCGCTCACGACGTGCGGTGCAGAAGTACAGAAAGGGAATCCGCCGACAGAACGTAAAATTCAGCGTCTGTTCCGCAACCCGATCGTCAGCCGCATGATCAAACGCTGCAACGACTTCGGTGCGGGCGGTGTATCCGTATCCATCGGTGAATTGACAGACGGTCTTGTCATCGACCTTGACAAAGTACCGAAAAAATATGAAGGCCTCGACGGCACGGAACTTGCGATCTCCGAATCGCAGGAACGTATGAGCTGTGTCGTAGACGGCGCAAACGCAGAAGAATTCATTCGTTATGCACAGGAAGAAAATCTCGAAGCAACGGTCGTTGCACACGTAACGGACGATGCTCGCCTCGAAATTTTCTGGCGCGGCAACCATGTCGTCAACCTTAGTCGTGCCTTCCTCGATACGAACGGCGTACAACAGCAGACGAAAGTCAACATCGCCGCTCCGTCGGCAGACAGCTATCTCAGAAGCTTCCCGAAACCGCAGACGGCAGAAGAAACGGAAAAAGAATGGCTCGCGCTTCTCGCCGACCTCAACGCTTGCAGTCAGAAAGGTCTTGTAGAACGCTTTGACTCCACCATCGGTGCAAGCACAGTGCTTATGCCGTTCGGCGGTAAATATCAGATGACACCTCCGGAAGGTATGGTCGCAAAACTGCCTGTACTTTCGGGCGATACGTCCACGGCTACGGCTATGACGTTCGGCTGCAATCCGCACCTTCTCTCCTGGAGCCCGTTCCACGGCGCACTCTATGCCGTCGTTGAATCGGTAGCGAAAATGGTCGCTCTCGGCGGTCGCCGCGAAACGATCCGTCTTACGTTCCAGGAATACTTCGAAAAACTCGGCACGGATACGAAACGCTGGGGCAAACCGACAGCCGCACTTCTCGGCGGTCTTTATGCACAGCAGAAATTCGAGATCCCTGCCATCGGCGGTAAAGACTCCATGAGCGGTACGTTCAACGACCTCGATGTTCCGCCGACGCTCGCATCGTTCGCAGTCAACGTGATGCCTGCATCGCGTGCGATCTCGCCTGAATTCAAAGCGGCAGGCAACCGCCTCGCGCTCGTCAAAGCACGTATCGACGACAAAGATATGGTAGACTTTACGCAGCTCAACGCAATCTATGAACGTGTAGCAGACCTTATCGCAGACGGCAAAATCATTTCCGCATCGGCACTTCGCTTCGGCGGCGTGGCACTCGCGGCAACGAAAATGGCACTCGGCAACCGCATCGGTGCAGAGCTTACGGTCGCAAAAGAAGACCTCTTCGCTCCGCTCTACGGCTCGATGTTCGTAGAACTCGCGGCAGGCGAAACGACAGCTCTCTTCGACGGCCTTGATGCAGAAGTCGTTGACGCAGGTCAGACGATCGCAGAAGAAGAACTTCGCGCACACGGCTTCGTCCTTCCGCTCGCCAAAGCAGAAGCAGTCTGGACAGCTCCGCTCGAAAAAATCTTCCCGACGCAGGCAAAAGCAGAAGAAAAAGTTCCGACACTCGCACTTTCCGACAAAGTCGGCAAAGCACACAGCAATATCCACGTGGCAAAACCGCGTGTATTCATTCCGGTATTCCCGGGCATCAACTGCGAATACGACACGGCAAAAGCGTTCGAAAATGCAGGCGCACTTGCTGAAACATTCGTCGTGAAAAACCTCACGCCGCAGGCAGTCGAAGAGTCCATCGAAGCGATGGTAAGAGCCATCAACAAAGCACAGATCCTCATGCTTCCGGGCGGCTTCAGCGCAGGTGACGAACCTGACGGCTCGGGCAAATTCATCGCGGCAATGCTCCGCAACCCGCGCATCAAAGAAGCCATCACAGAGCTTCTCGAAAACAGAGATGGTCTTATGCTCGGTATCTGCAACGGCTTCCAGGCACTTATCAAGCTCGGCCTCGTACCGTACGGCAAGATCGTCGATCTCACGCCTGATATGCCGACGCTCACGTACAACAACATCGGCCGTCACGTATCGTGCATGGTACAGACGAAAGTCGTATCCAAGCTCTCCCCGTGGCTCAGCGGCGTCGAACTCGGCAGCACGCACTCCATCGCCGTATCGCACGGTGAAGGCCGCTTCGTAGCACCGCAGGCTGTCATCGACCAGCTCCGCGCCAACGGTCAGATCGCAACGCAGTATGTTGACTTTGACGGCAACCCTGCCAACATGATCCCGTTCAACCCGAACGGCTCCATGGAAGCCATCGAAGGTATCACGAGCCCGGACGGTCGTGTCCTCGGTAAAATGGGTCACTCCGAACGTCTTGGCACACACGTTGCCAAAAATATCCCCGGCGACAAAGATCAGCAGATCTTCGCATCGGGCGTACGTTACTTCTTATAAGAAGACGCAAAGAAGCGTCGCCTACATAAGGCGGCGCTTTTTGTATCATAAAACAAGTCGGTGCGTAAAAAACTACGCTATATCAATGTAATAACAGTCGAGCCGACTGTTTATCAAGGAGGATATCACGGTGGAAATACAATTTCAACCGATCACGCTTGCGGACCGCGCACGTATCAATTCATATTTTCGTGCGCAGTACTGCGAGAATGCACACTTTACGTTTACGAACCTGTTCATGTGGCGCGAAGCGTACCACATCGAATGGGCGGAATATAAAAACTGTCTTCTCGTCAAAGCCGCATGGGAAGACGACGAATACGCTATCCAACCGTTCGGCACGGAGGAGAACGTCCGCGCCGTCATGGACGATTGGATCGCCTATTTCAAAGAGAGAAAACAGCCGTTCGTCATGCGCGGCGTTGAGAAAAAAGTAGCCGAATGGATACGCGAGATGTATCCGTCAGCGCGCATCGAGAGCGACCGCGACGACTTTGACTACGTGTATCTGCGCGAAGACCTCGCCGAGCTCAAGGGGCGCAAATACCACGGCAAAAAGAACCATATCAACGCGCTCAAGAAAACGTGCGAATACGAATACGTCCCCGTCGGCGAGGACAACATCGACGAATGTACGCAGTCGATACGCGAATGGTGTAGACAGCGCGAATGCTACAAAGACCCCGTCCTCTCTGCCGAGCGCAAAGCCATCTTCGAGGTGCTCGAACATTTCCGCGAGCTGGAGCTTGTCGGCGGTGCCATCCGCATCAACGGCAAGATCGAAGCACTCACCTTCGGCGAAATGCTCAACAGCGACACCGCAGTCATCCATGTAGAGAAAGGCAATGCCGATATCCGCGGCATCTATCCGCTCATCAATCAGGAATTCTGCCTCCATGCGTGGGGTGGTGCGACGTACATCAACCGTGAAGAAGACATGGGCGTGGAAGGTCTTCGCAAGGCGAAAGAAAGCTATCGCCCGTGCCATATGGTAGAAAAATACGTGATCGAGATAAAATAACGACAAATAAAAGAAGGTCATTGCCTGTGCCGATGACAGAAAGGCATAAGTGATATGACAAAATTTAATGGAATTTTCAGACAGCAAAAGCAGGAATCTATGACATAAAAAGAGAACTATCCGAATATAGCATACTTGTGCGCTGGGTTGAGTAAAGTTGACTACCTGTGCGTACTATGAAACAAGAGATAAAGGAGATGTTTTCATATGGCAGAGATCAAGATTCCGTATTCCAAAGGTTATGTAACAGCAGTCATTCCCGACGAAAAATTGAGTGCAGTCCTCGAATCGAAAGCGCATGATTTCAAACCGTCGGCAGGTGAGAGCGAACTCGTTCAGCAGGCACTCGAAAATCCGATCGATTCGCCGCGCCTTTCTGAGCTTGCCAAAGGCAAACAGAATATCGTTATCATTGCCAGCGACCATACGCGCCCTGTACCGAGCAAGGTCATCGCGCCACTCATGCTCGCCGAAATTCGTAAAGGCAACCCTGATGCGAACATCACGTTCCTTATCGCAACAGGCTTCCATCGTCCGACGACGAAAGAAGAGCTCGTCAACAAGTTCGGCGAAGACATCGGTGCAAAAGAAAATATCATCGTCCATGATGCGTTCAACGATGACGACCATGTCCTCGTCGGCACGCTTCCGTCGGGCGGTCAGATCCTCCTCGACAAAGTTGCGGCAGAAGCAGACCTTCTCGTATCGGAAGGCTTCATTGAACCGCACTTCTTCGCAGGCTTCTCGGGCGGTCGTAAGAGCGTACTTCCGGGCGTCGTAAGCGCGAAAACAGTTATGTACAACCACAACTCCGAATTTATCAACAGTGAAAAAGCAAGAACGGGTCTCCTTGCAGGCAACCCGATCCATGAAGATATGCTCGCGGCAGCCAAAGCAGCCAAACTCTCTTTCATCTGCAACGTCATCATCGACGCACACAAAAAAGTCATCGCGGCATTCGCAGGCAATCTCGAAGCGGCTCACGCGGCAGGTACCAAATTCGCAGGCGAGCTTGCAGGTGTACAGGCAGTTCCTGCTGACATCGCCATCACCTCGAACGGCGGCTATCCGCTCGACCAGAACATCTATCAGGCTGTAAAAGGTATGAGCGCGGCGGAAGCTACGTGTAAAAAAGGCGGCGTTATCATCATCGCGGCGGCTTGCAACGACGGACACGGCGGTCAGGCGTTCTATGACTGGTTCCTCAAATACAAATCGGCACGCACCGTTATGACGAAGATCCTCACCATCCCGCGTGACAGCACGATCGCGGACCAGTGGGAAGCACAAGTGCTCGCTCGTATCCTTATGAATTACACGGTCATCATGGTCACCGACCAGTGCGACCACGCAATGCTCGAAAACTTCGGCATCATGCCTGTTTCCACGATGGCAGAAGCACAGGCACTCGCAGAAGATATCGCAGGCAAAGATGCGACATACACTGTTGTTCCTGATGGCGTATCCGTTATCGTCAAAGCATAACAGTACATCGAGAGGACAGGTGTTTGCCTGTCCTCTTTTTTACAACATAAAAGATAAAGGAGATGTATCATTATGGCAGAGATCAAAGTTTGTTATTCCAAAGGTCATTTGACAGCAGTCATTCCCGATGAAAAATTGAATGCCGTCCTCGAATCGAAAGCACATGCGTTCAAACCTGCGGCAGGCGAGAGCGAACTCGTTCAGCAGGCGCTTGAAAATCCGATCGCATCGCCAAGACTCTGTGAGCTTGCCAAAGGCAAACAGAACATCGTCATCATTGCCAGCGACCATACACGCCCCGTACCGAGCAAGGTCATTGCACCACTCATGCTCGCCGAAATTCGTAAAGGCAACCCTGATGCGAACATCACGTTCCTTATCGCAACAGGCTTCCATCGTCCGACGACGAAAGAAGAACTTATCGCCAAATTCGGTGAAGAGATCGTAGCGAACGAAAATATCATCGTCCATGATGCGTTCAACGATGACGACCACGTTCTCGTCGGTATGCTTCCGTCGGGCGGTCAGATCCTCCTCGACAAAGTAGCGGCAAATGCAGACCTTCTCGTATCGGAAGGCTTCATCGAACCGCACTTCTTCGCAGGCTTCTCGGGCGGTCGTAAGAGCGTCCTGCCGGGCGTCGTAAGTGCGAAAACAGTCATGTACAACCACAACTCCGAATTTATCAACAGCGAAAAAGCAAGAACGGGTCTTCTTGAAGGCAACCCGATCCATATCGACATGCTCGCGGCAGCCAAAGCGGCAAAACTCTGCTTCATCTGCAACGTCGTCATCGATGCTGACAAAAAAGTCATCGCGGCATTCGCAGGCGACCTCGAAGCGGCACATGACGAAGGTACAAAATTCGCAGGCGAGCTTGCCGGTGTCAAAGCCGTACCTGCCGATATCGTTATCACTTCGAACGGCGGCTATCCGCTCGACCAGAACGTATACCAGACGTGCAAAGGCATGAGCGCAGGCGAAGCTACGTGTAAACCGGGCGGCGTTATCATCATCGCATCGGCTTGCAACGACGGCCACGGCGGTCAGGCATTCTACGACTGGTTCGCAAAATACAAAGTACCGCGTGCCGTTGTATCGAAGATCCTCCAGATCCCGCGTGATGCAACGATCGCAGACCAGTGGTGCGCACAGATCACGGCGCGTATCCTGATGAACTACACGGTCATCATCATCAGCGACCAGTGCGACCACGGCATGCTCCGCGACTTCGGCTTTATTCCTGTCAACACGATGGAAGAAGCACAGGCACTCGCAGAAGACATCGCAGGTCAAGAAGCAAAATATACCGTTATTCCTGACGGTGTTGCCGTTATCGTTCAAGCATAACAACAGCAAAAGCGTATCCGTAAAAATGCGGATACGCTTTTTTATTTGCGGGCAGACTAAGCACATCTTATCATAGGTGGTGCTTATCACGTGAAACGATATACTGCGATCATCCTTTGTCTTGTCGCACTTCTCGGTGCGGGATGCAGTCTTTTTCCCGATATGAATGACAACAGTTACCGCACGGAAGAAAACGGTGCGCCGACAGCCGAAGCAGGCTCCTTCTCCGCCGACAAATATAAGTCTGAGCCGACCGTCAAGGTCTGGTTCGCCGATACGGGTACGATCAAGGAGATGCCCCTTGAGACGTATCTCGAAGGCGTCGTCGCGCAGGAGATGATAACCGACTTTCCGTTAGAAGCACTCGCCGCGCAGGCGATCTGCTCGCGTACCATTGCACTGAACGCCATCGAAGCAGGCACGATCAAGAAGCTCCACGGTGCCGATGTCAGTACTTCAAAAGACGAACTGCAAGCCTACGATGCCAAAAAAGTCACCGATAAAGTAAAAGAAGCCGTCCGTCGTACACGCGGTGAAGTCATCCTATATAACGGCGCGCTCATCAACAGCATCTACTCTGCCTGCAACGGGCAGATAGGCGCGACGAAGGAAGAGAGCTTCCCTGAGGAGATCGAAGGAGATACGCCGTACTTTCAGCCGGTCGAAGACCACTGCTTCGACTACGCGCCCGATGAGTACGTTTCGTGGGAAGTCGATATCGACGGGTGGGAAGTCGCAAATGCCATCGGTGTCAGTGACCCGTCGAGTATCCGCATCGTATCGCGCGGTCCGTCGGGCAGGATACTGAAGATCGGCACGGAGGAGAAGAATATCTACGGCTCCGAATTCAGAAGGCGCATCGGCTACGAGCGACTCAAGTCAACGCTCGTTCACAAGATGGACTACGACGGGAGTAAGTTCACCTTCTCGGGTGCAGGCTGGGGCAACGGTATCGGGCTTTGTCAATGGGGCGCGTACGGCTATGCCGAAGAAGGCAAAAAAGCCGAGGAGATCATCGGAAAGTATTATATTGATACTACGATCCAAAAATTATATGAATAAAGATGTTGAACCAAGTCGTCTGCTGCGATATAATATATTAGATATATCCGGGCAGACGCAGGATTTTGTGCGAAGTGTCGGTATAAGAACCGACAGACTTCATATACTAGAGATGGGAGGCGGCAGTCTCCCACAAGAGGCGTCGTTGTCTGAGAAGCGATTTTCAGGTGACGGCGCTACGGCTTTTTACGACATGATCGTCTGACGGACAAGAAGGAGAAACAGGAACATGCAGGATGTGATCGTGACCGTGCTCGGTATCCAGACGGACGCAGACGGAGATAAGACACGAATAGAAACGGTAGCCAACGGCAAGATGCGCCAAAAAGACGGTATGCACTACATCACGTACCGTGAACGTCAGGAAGACGGTACGGAAGTGGCGACGCTCATTAAGGCAAGCGAAACCGCCATGACGCTCGTCAGACATGGACAAGTCGTACACGAACAGCGTTTCGAACAGGCCAAACGAGAAAACGGAACGTACAAGACGCCCTACGGCACCATTCGTATGGCAGTCGATACACACTCCTTTATCCTGTCGATGACAGAGCTGAGCGGCTCTATCTTCTTAACATACGACCTTCATGTCGAAGGCCGGTGGCAGAGCCATAACGAGCTGTCTATCAAGATCAGCCGTGACCATACATTGAACGTACAATAACAGGAGGAATATCATCTTGGATATGAAAGAACAGTTGAGCCAAGCCATCATAGATGCCGCAAAACAGGCGATCGCAGATGGCGTACTCCCCGAAGCAGAACTTCCGCAGATCGTACTCGAAGTACCGCCGCAAAAAGAATTCGGCGACTATGCGACCAACTTCGCGATGCAGGCGGCACGCGCTTTCAAGAAAAGCCCGCGCATGATCGCAGAAGCACTTACCGAACGAATGAAATACAGCTGGCTCGACCGCGCAGAGATCGCAGGTCCCGGCTTCATCAACTTCTATCTCCAGTCCGACTGGGTCTATGACCTTCTTGCACGTGCGCTCCGTGAAGGCGAAGCATACGGCAACGGTGCGCCCATCGACGAAAAAGTACAGATCGAATTCGTCAGCGCGAACCCGACAGGCCCCTTACACGTAGGCCACGGCCGCGGTGCGGCATTCGGCAGCGCACTTGTCAACCTCATGCGTGCGGCAGGCTACAACGTCGAAGCAGAATACTACATCAACGATGCGGGCAATCAGATCAACAACCTTGCCCTCTCCGTCGATGCACGCTATAAAGAACTCCTCGGTCAGCCGTGTGAGTTCCCCGAAAACGGCTACCACGGCCACGACATCATCGAAACAGCACAACAAATTATCGATAAATACGGCGACAAATACCTCGCAATGAGCGAAGAAGAACGCCTTGCCGCGTTCAAACCGCTCGCGCTTTCCGAAAAGCTCGCCAAACTCAAAGAAGACCTCGAAGCGTTCAACGTATCGTACCAAGTATGGTTCAGCGAAAAAACGCTCCACGAAGCAGGCTACATCGAAGAAACGTGCGACTACCTCACAGAACGCGGTAAAATGTACGAAAAAGACGGCGCACGCTGGCTCAAGTCGACCGACTACGGCGACGACAAAGACCGCGTCGTGATCCGCGACAACGGCGTACCGACGTACCTTGCGGCAGACATCGCGTATCACCGCGACAAATTCCGCCGCGAATTCGACCGCGTCATCAACATCTGGGGCGCAGACCACCACGGCTACGTCTGCCGTGTCAAAGCGGCTGTCAGCGCGCTCGGCTACGATCCCGATGCGCTCGAAGTACTCCTTCTTCAGATGGTCAGCCTCTACCGCAACGGCCAGCTCGTCAAAATGTCGAAACGTACGGGCGAAAGCGTAACGCTCGCCGAGCTCATCGAAGAAGTCGGCACCGATGCGGCACGATTCTTCTTCATCATGCGCTCCATCGACAGCCAGCTCGACTTTGACTTAGACCTTGCGAAATCGCAGTCGAACGAAAACCCTGTCTACTATATCCAGTACGCACACGCGCGTATCGCCAGCATCTTCCGTCAGGCAGACGAAGCAGGCATCGCTCGTCCGACGGCTGATACCGTCCTCTCCGTACTCAAAGAAGAAGCAGAGATCGACCTCATCAAAAAGATCGGCGAATATCCCGAAGAAGTACAACAGGCGGCAAAAGAACGCGCGCCGCATGCCATCGCACGCTATGCGCATGAGCTCGCAGGTCTTTTCCATACGTTCTACAACCAATGCCGTATCGTCGGCGTAGATGCTGAACTCTCCGAGGCAAGACTTGCGCTCGTCACGGCAGTACAGCAGACCATCCGCCATGCACTCACCATGCTCGGCGTATCGGCTCCCGACAAAATGTAACAACAAGCGTATCCGACGCAAAAATCGGCGAAAACGTGCAGGATTTTGCGAGATAGGATAGAATCATAATAAGATAAACGTAAACGACTTTGCATACGCAAAGCACGGAAATAGAACATAACGATCGATACATAAGGACAGAAAGCAGGAGGAATTGTTTCCATGGCAAAATACGTATTTGTAACAGGCGGTGTTGTTTCTTCTCTCGGTAAAGGCATCACGGCCGCATCGCTTGGCAGACTGCTCAAAAATCGCGGACTCAAAGTAACGGTTCAGAAATTCGACCCGTACATCAATATCGACCCGGGTACGATGAGCCCGTATCAGCACGGTGAAGTATTCGTAACGGACGACGGCGCAGAAACTGACCTCGACCTCGGCCACTATGAACGTTTCATTGATATCAACCTTTCCAAAAACTCGAACGTAACGACAGGCAAGATCTACTGGTCCGTTATCAGCAAGGAACGCCGCGGTGACTATCTCGGTCGTACGGTACAGGTCATTCCGCATATCACGAATGCGATCAAAGAAAAAGTATATAGCGTCGGCGAAGACGTTGACGTCGTTATCACAGAGATCGGCGGTACGGTCGGCGATATCGAAAGCCTCCCGTTCCTCGAAGCGATCCGTCAGGTCAAAAAAGAAGTCGGCAAAAACAACTGCCTCTACATTCACGTAACGCTCGTTCCGTACATCTCGGCAGCAGGTGAGCTCAAAACGAAACCGACCCAACACAGCGTAAAAGAATTGCGCAGCATCGGTATCCACCCCGACATTATCGTATGTCGTGCGGAAAAAGAGATCTCCGACGAAATGAAAGAAAAACTCGCTCTCTTCTGCGACGTTGATGCGAACGCTATCATCCAGAACAAAACAGCTTCCACCATCTATCAAGTACCGCTCCTTTTGAAAGACGAAGGCTTCGACAAGATCGCGCTCGAAAAACTCGCTCTTCCGGTAACGGACGTTGATATGACCGACTGGGAAAACATGGTACAGAAGCTTCTCAACCCGACGAAACGCGTAAAAATCGCGATGGTCGGTAAATACGTAGCACTCCATGATGCGTACCTCTCCGTATCGGAAGGTCTTCATCATGCAGGTATCGTACACGATACGGCGATCGACATCGAATGGATCGACTCCGAAGAGATCGAATCGCTCGACAGCCTCGACGGCGTATTCGAAGGCGTACAGGGTATCTTGGTACCGGGCGGCTTCGGCGACCGCGGTGTCGAAGGCAAGATCCGTGCGATCCAGTATGCTCGTGAGAACAAAATTCCGTTCTTCGGTCTTTGCCTCGGTATGCAGTGTGCCGTTATCGAGTACGCTCGTAACGTAGCAGGCTTCGAAGGCGCACACAGCAGCGAATTCGATGAAAATACGCAATACCCTGTCATCGACCTCATGGAAGAACAGGTAGACGTAACAGAAAAAGGCGGTACGATGCGTCTTGGCGTATATCCGTGCAAAGTCATGGAAGGTACGAGAACGCATGCGGCATACGGCGCAGACATGGTAGACGAACGTCACCGTCACCGCTTCGAATTCAACAACAAATATTTGAAAGCACTCACAGATGCAGGCCTCATCATCGGCGGTACGTCCCCGAGCGGCTCTCTTGTAGAGATCGTCGAAGTGCCTGATCATCCGTGGTTTGTTGCGACGCAGTTCCATCCGGAATTCAAATCCCGTCCGACGAATCCGCACCCGCTCTTTAGTGCTTTCGTAGAAGCATCGCTCAAAATCGAACGATAAACAAACGAAAAGCGGTCGGACAACTTCCGACCGCTTTCTTACTTATATGTGATATAAGGAGATGCTCTTATGCTTACCAACATCTATGACGTCCTGCGCTCGCCGAAAACGGCACTGGAACGTATCAATGAACAAGCCGATATCTACAAAGCACTCAACCTGCAAGGCATCGTCTTATTCATCAATGCACTTACCAACAAATATGATGCTGCGAGCGAAGATCCGCTCTGGCTGACGCTTCTCACAGCAGTCATCACGGTTCCCGTTGTACTTGCCATCACGTATCTTGTGACAGGCTTTACGCATGGTATCGCACGCCTTATGGGTGGTCAGGGCACATGGAAAAAGCTGTTCATCACGCTTAGCTACTGCATGATACCGCAGATGATATTTATCCCGATAGAAGTACTGCTCCTTCTTTTTGGCATAGAAATGGCAGTCGGTATCGTCGCCCTCATCGCTACTGTCTGGAGCATCATACTGGGCGTTTTTGCCGTTGCCAAAACAGAAAAACTCTCTGCCGCCAAATCGTGCGTCGTACTGTTCGCACCGACTATCATCGCCTTCGTCCTCGGTATGATATTCGTCTTTGCGGTGATCGGTATGCCGCAGTAATATAAGCGTACTCGGTAAATGAGGTGACACTATGCTGAAACGAATGATAACCAACTTAAAAAACGTCATCATCAAGCCGTCGGAAGCATTCCCGCGCATCATACAAGAAAATGATATGAAGTCGGCTGTATTGGTGTTGTGTATTGTCGCGGTGCTCTATTCCTTGCCCGGGGGATTTGACCCGCTGGTGATACTGGCTCTTGGTATCATCATATTGCTCTACTGGCAGATAACCACGACCATCACGCACCTTTCTGCCGGGATGCTTGGCGCAAAAGGCAGCAGACGGTCGCTCCTGATCGGCAGTGCCTATGCATGGGCAGTAGATATCTATCTGACACCGCTGGTCTTGATGGGCATGGACGGCTTGGCAGGCTTGATAGCATTCGTCTGGATAGCGTGCCTTACGGTATTGGCCATCAAAAATACCTACTCGGTCAGTACGGGAAAAGGTGTCGGCATCTTGCTGATGGATGGTATCATTCAGCTGTTCTTGATAGGCATTATCGTATTTTTGAGTGCGCCGTACCTAGAATCACTGAGAAATCAAATGCAATAACCAATCTGAAATAAAGAGGTAACAAATATGTTCAATCAACTCATAGTGAACGTCAAAGAAACGATCTTAAAACCGTCCGCCGCCTTTCCGCGCATGGCAGATGAATGTGACATCAAGCTCGCATCGCTCGTCCTTATCATCATCTCTGCCATCAGCGGTATGGCAGAAGGTGCTACTGCTATCGTCAGCGCGATCCTCGTCATGGCGGCGTTCTGGGTCATCGAAACAGGCGTGCTCCATCTTCTGGCGAAGATATTCGGTGCATCGGGCGAGATGAAACGGCTCCTCATCGTCAACGCTTACACCATGGTACCGTCGCTCTTTTTTGTTCCGCTCTCGCTCATTCCGGGCGGTGAGATGATGACGCTTGCCATCGGCGGTATCTGGACGATGTATCTCAGCTACCTCGCGCTCAAAAGTGTCTACACACTCAGCGCAGGAAAAGCGATCATCATCCTTGTGCTCCTTTACTTCATCCTTGCCGTGCTCGGCGTGCTTATGGCATTCGCGATGATGAGGTTGTAAACAAATAATCTGATTTTGTGAAAAATTCCGAATAACAGCCGCTCTTCCCGTAAAAAGGGCAGGATTTCTCTAAACTATGGCGAAATCTTTGCTAAAGGGGAAAATCTTGGGGGAGGAAACGGCAATGCTCATTCGGGCGGTGACAACGATCGCACTGTATTGTCCGCGGTGCGGAAAACTGAATCTGCATGACATCTCGCATTTTGCGGTCGGACATGAGCCGAACGACCTTGTCTGCTCGTGCGGATACAAGCAAGCCGCCGTTATGCGCGCAGGTGCGTTCCAATTTGAGCTGACGATTCCTTGTGTCATGTGTCAATCGACGCATCACCTCTTTTTTGACCGTCGTGCGCTTCGTCATATCGAAGTCGAAAAAATATATTGCCCGAGCGAGAATTTCGAACTCGGCTTTATCGGTCGCCACGATGCGATAGAAGCAACGCGACACCTGCACAAAAGCGAGTTTTGCAGGCTGTGGCAGGACGGTTCGAGCGAAGAAGATATTAGGAGTCAGCAGATCGTCCTTGAAGTGCTCAACAAAGTACACGATATTGCCAGCGAACAGCACATCTACTGTATGTGCGGTGCGCATCAAATGACAGCAGACCTTCTTCCCGAAGGCGTACTGCTCACGTGTCTGTCGTGCGGAAGCTACGAGCTGATACCTGCTACCGAAGCAGTATTGGCAAGACTTTACGCAACAGACAGCATCGTGATGACAGGCATAGAAGCCATGTCACACGAAAAATAACCAAGCTGACCGTGTCCGACTTCGGTCGGATCGCAGTTATACATTCTCCGATTTGATTCGGAAACAATATATCAAAATAAGGTAGGGGGAATATTATATGGATCGTGAATTAGCATTAGAACTGGTCAGAATTACCGAAAAAGCCGCAGTAGCATCCGGTCGCTGGATGGGTCTTGGTATGAAAAACGAAGCAGACGGCGCTGCTGTAGACGCAATGCGTAAAGCATTCGACAAAGTAGCTGTCAGCGGTCTCGTCGTTATCGGCGAAGGCGAAATGGACGAAGCTCCGATGCTCTACATCGGTGAAGAAGTAGGTCTCGGTGGTCCGGAGATCGACATCGCTGTTGACCCGGTAGAAGGTACGAACCTCATCGCAAAAGGACTTCCGGGCTCCATCGCCGTTATGGCGATCGCTCCGCGCGGCTGTCTCTTGAATGCACCTGATATGTATATGGAAAAACTTTGCGTAGGTCATCGCGGTAAAGGCCGCATCGACATCGCGGCTCCGGTTCGTCAGAACGTGCTCAGAGTAGCAGATGCTATGAATCGCGACGTAAAAGACATGGTAGTCGTTATTCTCGACCGTGAACGCCATGAAGGCATCATCCGCGAAGTCCGCGACACGGGCGCTCGCGTTAAGCTCATCAGTGACGGTGACGTTTCGCCGGCAGTCAGCGTTGGTATCGAAGGCTCTGGCGTACATATGCTCATCGGTACAGGCGGTGCTCCGGAAGGCGTTATCGCAGCAGCAGCTCTCAAATGCCTCGGCGGCGACATGCAGGCTCGCCTCTGGCCGGAAAACGATGACGATATCGAACGTGCAAAAAAATTGGGTATCACCGATGTGAAGAAGATCCTCACCATCGACGATATGGTAAAAGGCGACGAAGCATTCTTCGTTGGTACAGCTATCACGCAGTGTGACTTCCTTGAACCTGTTCGTTACTTCAAAGGCGGCGCAAGAACGAACTCTGTCGTTATGCGCGCTTCCACGGGTACGGTACGCTTCATCGATGCGATCCATCGCTTCAATGCACAGGCTGTTTCCGTTCGCTTCAAATAATCAAAGAACAAAAAATGCCGCAGGCGATCTTGCTTGCGGTATTTTTTTGTCTGCGCTGCTCCTTTTTCGGTGCTGAAAAAAGGCAAGTAAAGCCGTGCTTTTTTTGTGCATGGCACGCTCCTTTTTGCGGGATACTACAGAAAAAAGGGGGCGAAGCTATGCGTATCTATTATCATTGCGATTGGTGCGGACGAGGCGTGGCACAGCTGGAGCTTGACGCGATCGATGAGGCGAAATTGGGGCTCGATTGCTTGACTGCCGAGGAGCGCGACGATATAATATCAGTAGATGAAACAGGCATCATGCATATCAAGACGTTGTGCGACCGTTGTGTCGATTCGCTCGGGCTCGACGAGGTGCGCACCTTAAGACACAGTCTTTACAGCAGGATACAATAACAGGGCTTTGGCAAGTTGCCAAAGCCCCTTTTGTGCAGAAGGAGGAACGCTATGGAACGATTATTTCGTGCGCTGAAGGGTGACAGATCATATCGGGAAGTGCTCTCGCTGGCAGAGAGCCGTAAAAGCGCACTCGTATACGGTGCTTCGGGCAGTGCCAAGCACGCGCTCATCGCATCTGTCTATCGAGAGGACCCGCGCATGATGCTCGTCGTCACCTCGGCAGGCGAGGGGCTCAGGCAGATGGCAGATGACCTCGGTGCGCTCCTTCCCGAGGTACAGGTAGAGGTGCTTCCTGCCGCCGATCTCATCATGGCAGACGGCCTGACGAAGAACAGCACGCTCATGGCGAAACGGCAAGCCATATTCAGCGCGATGGTACGCGGCGAAAAGATGATCGTCCTCGCCGATACGGAAGCATCATCGCAGAAGGTGCTCCCTCGCCAAGCCTTCGCCGACAGTCGGCTCGTCATTCGTGAAGGCGATATCATCGAGCGCAAGAAGCTCGCCGAACTGCTCGTCAAAGCAGGCTATGAGCACAGCGCGCGTGTCGAAGGCGCAGGCGAGTTCTGCGTGCGCGGCGGTATCATTGATGTGTATCCGACACATCGGAAGAACCCGTACCGTATCGAATTTTTTGACGATGAGATAGATTCTATCCGTATGTTCGACAGTGAAACGCAATGCTCTCTGCGATCGGTCGAAGAAGTCGAGATCATTGGGCGTACAGTCGTCACGGGTGCATCTATCGACCCGCTCTTTACGTATCTGACTGATGATGCGTATCTTATTATCGACGAAACGGCACGCCTTGCCGAAGAACTCAAGAAACTGCGCCATGAGAGCGATGAACAGCAAGAACGTCTTTTGACTTGGGACGAGTGGCTCGCCGAAGCGGAAAAACACGCACCGCTCTATCTGTCGCTGATGATGCAGAAAGGGGCAGACCGCCTCGATGCACTTGTCGGCATCACCTCGCGCAGTATCGCCCCGTATCACAAGCAGGTAGACCTTTTCTACGACGATGTGCGCGACTGGCTTGCAAACGGCTGGCAAACAGCACTTTTCGTTTCGAATGAGGACAAAGCGCGCGGTATCATGCGCTCGCTCCATGAAGCAGGCATCAGCGCGGTGCTTGCCGACCGAGGCAATACGTGGCAGAAAGATAAGGTGCTTGTCTTTTTCGGCACGCTGTCGCAAGGGTTCGAAGTCCCTGCGGCCAAGCTCGTCGTCGTATCGGAACGTGATATCCTCGGCCAGCAGAAAAAACGCGCCCGTCCACAGCCGCCGAAAGGCAAACGCATCGCCGTTTTCCGTGAGATCAACGTCGGCGATTATGTCGTACATAACAGCCACGGTATCGGTAAATATGTCGGTGTCGAAACGATAACGGTGGCAGGTGTCGCCAAAGACTATCTCCATATCCGTTACGCAGGCGATGATAAGCTGTATGTGCCGACGGATCAGGTCGCCACGCTTCAGAAATATATCGGCAACGAAGGCGACGCGCCCAAGCTGTCGCGCATGGGCGGTGCCGACTGGATCCGTGCCAAAACGCGCGCACGCAAGGCAGTCGTCGATATCGCCAAGGAGCTTGTCGCGCTCTATGCCGAACGTAAGATCAAACAAGGCATCGCGTTCGACGAAGATACGCCGTGGCAGAGAGAGTTTGAAGATGCGTTCCCGTATGAAGAAACGATCGACCAACGGCGCGCCATCGAGGAGATCAAGCGCGATATGGAAAAACCGCAGCCGATGGATAGACTTCTGTGCGGTGATGTCGGCTTCGGCAAAACGGAAGTCGCCGTCCGCGCCGCGTTCAAGGCAGTCGTCGGCGGGAAACAAGTCGCCGTCCTCGTACCTACGACCGTGCTGGCACAGCAGCATTATCAGACATTCTCCTCGCGGTGTGAAGAATTCGGCGTGCGCGTCGGTGTCATCAACCGTTTCCGCTCTGCGAAGGAACAGAAAGAAACGCTCAAACGTGTCGAAGAAGGACAGATCGACATCCTTGTCGGCACGCACAGACTTTTAAATAGTGAGATACGATTCCGTGACCTTGGGCTTCTTATCGTCGATGAAGAACAGCGGTTCGGCGTATCGCAGAAGGAAAAGATGAAACAGATGTCGGTCGGCATCGACGTACTGACGCTGTCGGCAACACCGATCCCGCGTACGCTCCATATGTCGCTCGTCGGTGCGCGTGATATGAGCATCATCGAAACACCGCCCGAAGAAAGATATCCCGTCGAAACATACGTGCTCGAATATCAGGAATCGCTCCTCAAAAGTGCCATCAGACGCGAGCTCAAACGCGGCGGACAGGTCTACTTCGTCTACAACCGCGTCGAAACGATCGACAAGATGCGTGCAGAGTTGGAGCGCATGATGCCCGATGCCCGTATCCAAACGGCGCACGGACAAATGGCAGAAGAACTGTTAGAGCAGGTCATGCTCGACTTCTATGAAGGCAAGTCGGATATCCTCATCTCGACGAGCATCATCGAAAACGGCCTC
>JAFSAX010000088.1 GCA_017442105.1 Selenomonadales bacterium
CGCTCCGTCACCAAGACGCACAGCGCCAATCCGCACGCCTTCACCTCGCCTGCATGGGGCGCACTCGGCTACGCAGACGAAGACCGCATCGTATGGCGCGCTCGTCCATTCATGCGCGAACATATCACGACCGACACGCTCGTCGAAGATGTCTACCTCGTCAAAATGGCGACAGGTCAAGACGACCTTCTCCTGCGCTGTCTTATCGAAAAACGCGTCAGCGGTATCGTCCTCGAAGGCTTCGGCCGCGGCAATATCCCGCCCGCCTGCCGTCAAGCTGTCATCGACGCCATCAAAGCAGGTATCCCCGTCGTCCTCACCACGCGCGTCCACGCAGGCAGAGTTCTTCCCGTCTACGGCTACGAAGGCGGCGCGGCAGACCTCCTTCAGCACGGCATCATCCTCGCAGGCGACCTCACCGCACAGCAGGCGCGCCTCAAGCTCATGTGCGCCCTGCCGAACGCGAACAGCCTTGACGACGTGCGTACCTACTTTGATAACGAATAACATATGACGAAAGACACCTTTTGAAAAGGTGTCTTTTTTTGTCCCCGAATGTGCGTTTTGCATAAACTATCCGCAAGGGGGAAATCGTATGAATAAGAAAAACTGCTCTGTATCCGAGTGGGAAGAGATGCTCTGCAATGCGCGGTCTATCGCACGCAGAAGCTCCAATCTGACAGCGTCTGCCGCCAATTCGACGGTATTGTTCGCGCTCTTCGTCTTAGAGCGCAAACTGCTCGACACACTATGCGACCCGACTGCCACGCTCGATGATATCCTGCTCATCACCGACAGTATCGCCGCGCTCAATGATACGATCACGCTGTACAACATACCGCTCGACACGACTTGACCGACATGGGGAGGGACGCGCTTTGCGATGGCTTGACAGATTTCGTGTACGCTGGAATGACCGCATCAGTACGCTCGTCGCCGTCACGACACTTCTCCTCGCAGGCTGCACGACACTTGCCACCTTCCAGTCATCATCTTACGAAAGCGACGCGCTTCTCGCCCAGACGGAACTGACGAACTGCTGGTCGTACTATCAGGCGAAAAGCATCAAACAGCATCTCTTCCAGCTTCAACGCGACCTGCTTACGCTAACGCCGAGCACAGCAGAAACGGCAGAAAAGATCGCAGAGTACGAAGATGAGATCGCGCGGTATCGTCAGGAAAAATATACGCTCATGCAAAAGGCGACAGAACTTGAAAGCACACGCGAACAAGCCGAACTGCGAGCGGCATCCTTCGGCGAATCGCTCCTCTACCTCCAAGTCGGCCTTCTCCTCTCCTCACTCGCCTCCGTCGGGCGCGTGTCGTACTACTGGTACGGCGCACTCGTCGCAGGCGCGGGCGGGCTTATCGTCCTTGCATCGACATATGTTCACCTCGGCATACCGTAAAAAAAGACACCCCTCTAGGAGTGCCTTTTCGTTCCGATACTTGATTGACTTAATATGACGCCTGCCATGGTGAGCCCCATGCCGATGATGGCGGTGAAAGAGAGCGATTCATCAAGAACGATGGCCGCCATGATGATGCTGATAATAGGGATCCAGTAGATGTAGATGCCCGAGGTGACGGCGCCAAGCCTTTGTACGCCGAAGTTCCACGTGGCAAAGCAGAGTGCCGATGCACCGAGACCGAGGAAGATGAGGTGTCCTGCGACGGTAGTGTTTTCGAGAAGCGCAAGGTCGAACGGTGCTTCAAAGAAGAAGAGCGCAGGCACCATGAAGAGGATACCGTAATAAAACACGCGCTGGGTGATGGCGGTGATGGGGATACCGCTCGCGCTGACTTGGCGAATGATAACGGAGTACACGCCCCAGATGAACGAGGCAAGGAGCGCAAGGATATCGCCGAGCGGGTGTATCTCTGCCGTAAGGTTGCCGTATTCGATCAGGACGATGCCCACAGCGGCAAGACAGAAGCCCCAGAGGAACGCAGGGCGAAGCAGTTCTTTTAAGATGATGCGCGCCAGTATTCCCGTAAAGAGCGGTGTGGTGACGATGATGACGCTGACGTTCGAGGCGGTGGAATAGTCAAGCGCGATGTTCTCGAACAGGTAGTAGAGCGTGATGCCCGTCAGACCCGCGAGTGCCAGAAGGCCTTCGTCGCGCCATGTACCGCCGTGCCGAAAATGCGGATACGCAATGGTGAGCGCGGCCGCACCGAGCAGGAATCGATAAAAAAGTATCTCAAGCGGTGTCAGCTCGGTGAGGAGTATCTTCGTCGAAACGAACGTCGTTCCCCATACGGCTACGGTAAAGATGAGCGCGAGATGGCCGATGAGTATTTGTCTGTCCATAGAAGTCCTTTCCGTACGATAAAACAGAGAGTGGCGTGTGCCACTCTCTTCGTTTTTATTTGCTTGCCATATATTCGGCTACTTTTGCGAAGGCAACTTTTGCCGCTTCGATCGTTTTGTCGATGTCTTCCTGCGTATGCGCCGAGGAAACGAACGCCGTTTCAAACTGGGACGGTGCCATATAGATGCCCTGTTCGAGCATCGAATGGAAGAAGATACGATACGCTTCGGTGTCGCTTGTCGCTGCCGACGCATAGTCCGTTACGGGCTTGTCGGTGAAGAACGTGCAGAACATCGAGCCTGCCTGATGGAACTGGAGCTTGAGGCCTGCTTCTTTTGCCGCTTCCATAAGGCCGCCGCAGAGCTGGCGCGTTTTGACGGTCAGTTTCTGCGTGAAGTCGGGCTGATGCGGAAGCTCGGGGTCTTCGGAAATGATCTTGAGCGTTTCAAGACCTGCCGCCATAGCAAGCGGGTTACCGCTCAAGGTACCTGCCTGATAGACAGGGCCTGCAGGCGAGATCATCGACATGATGTCTTCACGACCGCCGTATGCGCCGACAGGAAGACCGCCGCCGATGACTTTGCCGAGACAAGTGAGGTCGGGGCGTACGCTGTAGACGTACTGCGCACCGCCGAGGCTCGCGCGGAAACCGCACATGACTTCGTCAAAGATGAGAAGCGCACCGTTGGCTTCTGTGACGCGGCGAAGCTCGCGCAGGTATCCGCTCTTCGGAAGGACAAGCCCCATGTTGCCTGCGATCGGCTCGATGATAGCCGCGGCAATTTCGTTCGGGTACTGTTCGAATGCCGCTTTAACGGCTTCGATATCGTTGTACGGTAAGCTGATAGTGTTTTCAGCCGTTGCACCCGGTACGCCCGGAGAATCGGGCACGCCGAGCGTTGCCATGCCGCTGCCTGCTTTGACGAGAAGGCTGTCGTGGTGGCCGTGGTAACAGCCGATGAATTTGATGATTTTATTGCGACCCGTGTACGCACGCGCCAAACGGAGCACGCTCATCGTTGCTTCTGTGCCCGAGTTGACCATGCGGACGAGCTGCATGCTCGGAACGAGCTCGCGAATCTTTTCTGCCATTTCCGTTTCGATCTCGGTCGGTGCGCCGTAGCTCGTACCGCGAAGCGATGCGTCTTTGATCGCGTCGAGTACCTGGAGGTTGGCATGACCGACGATCATCGGACCCCACGAGCCGACGTAGTCGATATATGTGTTGCCGTCGATGTCAGTCACATGACTGCCCTGCGCGCTTGCAATGAACGGAGGCGTACCGCCGACACCGCGGAACGAACGGACGGGGCTGTTGACGCCGCCCGGGATACATTTTTTTGCACGTTCGAACGCTTCTGCCGAACGAGTAAGATCAAGAGCCATTATACATTCCCCTCTCTGAGCCATTTTGCCACGTCCATCGCATGGTACGTGATAATGATATCTGCCCCTGCGCGCTTCATGCCGAGAAGCGTTTCGAGGACGATGCGTTTTTCTTCGATCCAGCCGTTGGCCGCGGCAGCTTTGACCATCGCATATTCACCGCTGACGTTGTAGACGGCAACAGGTCTGTCGATAGCTTCGCGTACGGCACGTACGACGTCGAGATATGCCAGCGCAGGCTTTACCATGATGATGTCGGCACCTTCCGCGAGGTCGAGCTCGACTTCTTTCATCGCTTCGCGCACGTTGGCAGGGTCCATCTGATACGAACGGCGGTCACCGAACTGCGGTGCGGAATCTGCCGCATCACGGAACGGGCCGTAGTATGCCGAAGCGTATTTGACGGTGTACGACATGATGGGAATATCATAGAAGCCTGCTTCGTCGAGCGCGGCGCGGATCGCCGCCACACGACCGTCCATCATATCGCTCGGCGCGATGATGTCTGCGCCTGCCTGTGCCTGACTGACTGCCGTTTTCGCAAGCAATGCGAGCGTAGCATCGTTGTCGACATCGTGACCGCAGAGCTGACCGCAATGACCGTGGCTCGTATATTCGCACATACACGTATCTGCCACAACGACCATATCGGGCACGGCTTCTTTTATTTTCATAATAGACTGCTGTACAGGGCTTGTCATGTCCCAGGCACTCGAGCCGATCTCATCTTTGTATTCGGGCAGACCGAATACGATGACGGACGGAATACCGAGCGCAAATGCCGCCTGTGCTTCTTTGACGGCTTCGTCTGCCGAGAGATGGCAGATGCCGGGGAGCGACGGGATTTCCTTACGTACGCCTTCGCCGGGTACGACAAAGAGCGGATAAATGAGGTCATCGACCGAAAGGCTCGTTTCTCTGACCATACTGCGAATTTCCGCGGTCTTTCTAAGACGGCGCGGACGCAAATTCTGTAACATCACACTCTCTCCTTCTCTTATGCGTGATAATACGCTTCTATCTTCTGTACCAGACCGCTGATGGTGTATTCGTCTGCCATGACGGTCGGTTTGATCTCATATTGTGCGCACGTTGCCGCGGTGATAGGGCCGATAGCGGCGACCTTCGTCTGACGGATGAGGTCTGTCCCGCCTTCGCCGAGGAGATTGACAAGATTCGTTACCGTAGACGAGCTGGTGAACGTGATCCAGTCGATCTTGCCTTCGCGAAGCATGTCGGCAAGTTCATCGCCGTTCGTGTCGGCTGCGACGGTTTGGTATGCTTCTGCGATCGTCACATCAGCACCGCATTTCGTCAATTCTTCGGGCAGGACATTGCGCGCTTCTTTCGCTCTTGCGAGAAGTATCTTCGTGCCTTCCGTCACGTAGTCTTTCATCGCTTCGACGATGCCTTCTGCGCGGAATTCGCCCGGGATAAGGTCTGCGATAAGACCGTGTTTTTCTACTTCTTCCGCCGTTTTCGAGCCGATGGCGCAGATGCGGATACCTGCGAATGCACGGCTGTCTTTTTTTGCTTCTTTCATGCGTGCGAAGAAATGCTTCACGCCGTTGACGCTCGTGAAGATGACCCATTCATACGCAGAAAGGTCTTCGATAGATGCGTCGATACCTGCGTAATCGTCGGTCGGTGCTTCGATCTTGATAGACGGTGCTTCGATGCACGCCGCACCGAGCGATTCGAGCTGAGCGGTGAGCGCACTTGCCTGCTCACGCGCACGGGTAACGAGTACGGTCTGCCCAAAGAGCGGTCTGGTGTCGAACCAAGCCAGCTTTTCGCGGAGCGTGACGACATGACCGACGAGGAAGATGGCGGGCGGTCTGATGCCGTGTTTTTTCACATCTTCGGCGGCACTGCCGAGCGTCGTGACGAGCGTACGCTGTTCGGGCTTCGTGCCCCAGCGGATAACTGCCGCAGGCGTATCTGCCGAGCGACCGTTTTCGATAAGTTGTTTCGTAATATAAGGCAGGTTCTCTACGCCCATGAGGAATACGAGCGTGTCGGTCGCTTTTGCGAGGTTCTGCCAGTAGATGCTCGAGTTCGTTTTCGTCGGGTCTTCGTGTCCCGTTACGACGGCGAACGATGCCGCAATGCCGCGATGCGTCACAGGAATACCTGCGTACGCAGGGACGGCGATGGACGAGCTGATGCCCGGTACGATCTCGAACGGTACGTCATTTTCCACGAGGAGAAGTGCTTCTTCGCCGCCGCGACCGAATACGAACGGGTCGCCGCCCTTTAAGCGAACGACGGTCTTGCCTTCGAGTGCTTTATCTACGAGAAGCTGGTTGATGTCCTCCTGTTTCATCGTGTGATTCGCCGATGCTTTGCCCACGTATATCATTTCCGCATCTTTCGGTGCGTAAGCGAGCAGGCGATTGTCTGCCAGACGGTCGTAGACGACGACCTCTGCCTGCTGCAGATATTCAAGACCGCGCATCGTGATCAATTTATAGTCACCGGGGCCTGCCCCGATCAGATATACTTTGCCTTTCATTTCGTATCCTCCGTATTTTCCGTAAGCTCTGCCAGTATCGCTTCTCCGCCCGCGCCGAGCATACGCTCTGCCAAGCGAAGTCCGATGCTTTCACTCTCTTTGCGACTTCCGCGCGCATGATCGATAACGGCTTTTTTCCCGTCTACCGACAAGATACGTGCTTCCAAGACGACTTCATCGCCTTCGGTCTTGCCATAGATGCCGACAGGCACCTGACAGCCGCCTTCGATGCGTTTTAAAAATGCGCGTTCTGCACGAACTGCCGCGCCCGTGTCCGCATCATCAAGGAACGCGAGCATCTCTGCCATATCCGTATCGCTCGCGCGATATTCAAGGCCGAGCGCCCCCTGTCCGACAGCAGGCAAACACACTTCATGCGGAATCACTTCGGCGATACGCTCCGCAAGACCGAGTCGGCGAAGTCCAGCGACTGCCAGAATAATGGCGTCGAATCCTTCTTTCTCCAGCTTGTCAAGGCGCGTACCGACATTGCCTCTGAGATCGTATATCTTGAGGTCGGGGCGATATTTAAGAAGCTGTGCCTTACGGCGAAGGCTCGATGTACCGACTTTTGCTCCCTCGGGAAGCTCGTCGATGGAGTGATATTTCAGACTGACGAACGCGTCGCCTTCATGCTCACGGCTCGTGATAACGCCGAGGACAAGGCCTTCGGGCATCTCGCTCGGTACGTCCTTCATGCTGTGTACGGCAAGGTCTATCTCACCCTTCAGCATGGCTGTTTCCAATTCTTTTGTAAAGAGGCCTTTTCCGCCGATCTTCGCGAGCGGTACGTCGAGTATCTTGTCGCCCGTCGTCGTAATGATCTTCTGCGTTACCGTAACATCGGGATACTCTGCCTCTAATCTGGCTTGAATATAGTCGGCTTGCCACAGCGCGAGCTTACTGCCGCGCGTACCGATCACCACTGTTTTCTTCACGGCTCTCCCCCTCTCCTGTCGTATCAAGTTTAAACAGTTCGCTGATGGCATCGATAAGCGTGTCCTCGCGGCCTTCGAGTGCCGCCTCGTTGAGGCATATCATCGGATCTCTGAGAAGCTTGCGCACGATCATCTTCGACAGATGCTTGACTGCGCGTCTTTCGTCGATCGTCAGACCGCCGAGCTTTGCCATCGCGCGTTTGACCTCGCGGCGGCGGATACGCTCTGCCTTGTCACTTAACAGTGCCATCACAGGTCGATATTCGAGATATCGGAATCGTTCTATCATTTCGTCCATCGCTTCTTCGATGATATTCTCCGCTTCTTCCGCTTCCTGCTGACGGAGCTGGAGATTCGATTCCACGACGGCTTCGAGATCGTCTATATTGTAGAGATTGACATTCGGCACTTCGCCGACTTCGGGCTCGACATCACGCGGTACGGCAATGTCGATGAGAATGAGCGGACGATGCGCACGTTTTGCCATCAATCGTTCAATGTCCCATCGTTCTACGAGATAATGCGGTGCGCCCGTCGACGTAATGATAACATCGGCATTCACCGCACTTTGCAGAAATTCCTCGAACGGAACGGCTACCCCGCCGAACGTTTCGGCAAGCTCTGCCGCACGCAGATATTTGCGGTTCGAGACGAAGACCGTCTTGACACCGTTCGCCACGAGATGACGTGCGGTAAGTTCGCCCATCTGACCTGCGCCCAAGAGGAGCACATTCGACTGGGACAAGTCGCCGATCGTCTTTTTCGCCAGCTCGACAGCCGCATAGCTGACCGACACGGCACTATAGGCAATGCGCGTTTCGGTGCGCACTTTTTTACCCGTCTTGATCGCACGATGGAACAGCATATTGAGTACCGTTCGCGTCGCTTTCTCGGCTTTGGCTACCGAGTAGGCCTTTTTGACCTGATTGAGTATCTGTCCCTCGCCGATGACGAGCGAGTCGAGGCTCGATGCCACGCGGAACAGGTGACGGATACAGTCGGCGCCGTAATACGCATAAAAATATTCGTCTGCCACACCATTCGATTTTGCCATATCAAGAAGGAACGCTTTCAACTCCTCTTTGGCTTCCACTGTTTCGTCCTCGTCCATGACGGCGTAGACTTCCGTACGATTGCACGTCGAGAGTATCACGCACTCGGCGATCTCCGAATAATCGTCGAGATGGGTAAGCGATGCTCTGATACGCTCCTCCGACAGAGAAAACGTTTCGCGTACGTCTACGGGTGCCGTCTTATGATTCAGTCCTAATACTACTAATTGCATCCTGTATTGATTCCTCCGCCTTGTCTAAGTTTCCTTCTCGTAAGAGCTTCATCACATCTCTTGTCAATACCGACCGCCAGAACGCTTCACGCGCCTGAGGCGTCGGGAGAATATCTTTGACTTCGTCGCGCCATACACCGAGTTTCGCAAGGAACGCTCCGTGTACCGCGCCGTACGTTTCTGTAAGTTCTTGTCGCATCATTCGCGAGAACGCAGGGCTGATGCCGCCCGTCGATACAGTCAAAAGAAGCGGTGAGATATCGACCGAGGACGGCACGGTAAAATTGCCTTCTTCGGGCGCGTCGATGACGTTGACGAGCGCACCGAGCGCACGTGCTTCTTTCGCCGCCTGCCGATTGATGTCACCATCATCGGTCGCGCAGATGACAAGCTCGTATCCGTCTGCGTCGCCTGCTACGTATCCGCGCGCGATATGTCGAATACTGCCTCGTTCGGCAAGCTCTGCCAGACCATCGGCAAGCACGGGGCTGATGACCGTGACACGCGCACCTGCCTTGACGAGCGGCCTTGCCTTACGCAGAGCGACACTGCCGCCGCCGATGACTGCGCAGGGCATATCTTCGATTTCCAGTTGTATCGGATAACCTGCCATCTCGCTTCTCTCCTTTTTTATCATAACTATATTATTTTCGGCTTTATGCCCGATTTTCCTGCCTTTTTCGCCCTAAAAAGAGAAAAACTTCGGCCTTATGACCGAAGTTCTTATTTATAGGAAATCTTTGCCGATGATCCAGACAACATCAGCCTCCGCATTGTCGTCACGTTCGATACGGAGCGTGTACGCAAACGGCAGGTCGTTGACCTCATCGACGATATGTTCGTCCGTCGTCGTACAGATAACGAGCGACTGTTCCGACACGACAGGCGACGATGCCATGGTGTCGATGGTGATGCGTCTGCCGCTCAATTTTTCTTCTATTTTGGCAGGCGATGCGCCTTCGCCCGTTGCGTCGATGATGCGCATACGAACGGTGCTTTTCTGTGCGATATCATCACTTGCATCACTTGCGCCGTCCGAGAATGTGCGATATGCCTGCGCTTCTTCACGGTTCTTCGCTTTATGCTTCGCATCGAGCAATACGCCCATCTGCTTTGCCATGTTTTCGCGGAGCTGTTCGACATCGGGCACCCAATAGTTGACCTTGTCGATGTCGGCAGGCGTACCCGGTACCATGTAAGCACGCATACCGTTGTCCTTGGCTTCCTTGAACATCGCCGCAAGGCTGAACATCTGGCTCATGGAGAGGTCTGTTTCGACAGCAGAGCTGATCTCGTAGATGAGCGTGGGGATGCGCGTCAGGATCGACGGACTTGCTACGCGATCCATGACGGCCTTGAGGAACTTCTGCTGGCGCGCGACACGACCGATATCACCTTCGCTGTCACGATAGCGTACATACTGGATCGCTGTTTCGCCGTCCATATGCTGAAGCCCCGGCTGGATGTCGATGACAAGACCGCCGTCGTCGTCCCACGGGTCTTCGTAATACATGCGTTTATCGACGTAGATATCGACACCGCCGAGCGCGTCGATGATCTTATAGAACGCTTTGAAATCAATGAGGACATAGTGATCTATCGGCATATTGAGGAGCCGTTCGACCGACTTCTCCGTCAGCTTGTGACCGCCGAGCGAATACGCATGGTTGATCTTATCATAGCCGTAGCCCGGTATGAGGACGCGCGTATCACGCGGAACAGACAACATAGAGAGCTGTTTCGTATCAGGGTCTGCCGTCACGATAAAGAGCGTATCCGAACGGCCGACATCTTCGTTTCTTCTGTCGACACCGAGCACCATGATGTTGACCTTGTTGATGGGCGCGACCATATATTCTTCAATGGCAGGCTCTTCTTCGCTTACTGCGCTCGGCACGAAGTCGGCATGGAGCAGGTAGTAAAATCCGCCCACCGTGACCGCGATCAAAAAGAGGAGCACCGATATGATACCGCCCAGTATCTTGCGATATTTTCTGCGTCGTTTTTCACTTCTCGTTTGCGATGGCCGCATCATATCCCCTCCTTTTCTTCTCAAAATAAAAACAAACTCCCCTTCACGCACCGCAGTCGGCGCAAGTGTCGCCTGATGCGTACGGACTGTTGAGAGCTTGTTTTCAGTATACCAAAATCATTTTTTTCAGTCAAGTTAATGCACGACATCGAAGCCCTGATCTTCGACGGCTTCTTCGATATCGGCAAGCGTCACAGCACTTTCGTCGAATACGACGGTGAGCGTTTTTGCCGCGAGGTCTACGACGGCTTCCGTCACGCCGTTAAGCTCGCGCACAGCACCTTCGACAGCCTGCTGACAATGACCGCAGTGCATACCTTCTACTGTGATGACCTGTTTCAAAGAAAGTCCCTCCTATCTAAATAATATTGCTTCTCATTATCATATTCGCCAAGTGAGGAGAGATTCCTTTTGAAACGTGACATTTTTTTCGAAGATCACATCATCGACCGCGCTCGTCTGTTACTGTTTCGGGAACTTCGCCGTAACGACATTCCATATTTCAGGCTGTTCCTGCCCCAGTCGCCACAGCGCGATACCTGCGGGGTTGTACTTGGCGATGACGTCCATTTTCGCATTCATGCTGCGTTCGTCCTCGAACCAGACTTCGTGCCCGTCGTAGATGAAGTACGGTGCTTTGTCCGTTTCGTCGAAGCGTATTTCTGCGCCTGCTTTTTCGGCACGGACGGTCGCATCGACATACGTGACAGTTTCGGCCTCTGCACCGCCGCCCCAGTCATAGCCGTAGAGGCTCAGTCCGATGATGATCTTGCCTGCACCGCCGCCGTGTTCGATGGCATAGCGCAGGTTTTCCTCGAACCAGCCGATCGGCGCGATGGCACCTGCTTCGCTCGTCGCCCAATGACGGTCATACGCCATGATCTGGAGATAGTCGCTCTGCTTGGAAAGTGTGTCATAATCGTACGCACCGTGTACCGATTCCGCAACATCTATTTTCGGAAAGACGGATACGATGAGCGTTTTTTTCTTGTCTTTCATACGCCCGTACAGCTCGGTGACGAACGCTGTCAGGTTGTCCTTGTGATGCGCGGGCACAAGTTCAAAGTCGAGATTGATGCCGTCGAAGCCCTGTTCGTCGATGACGCGCATGATGCTGTCGATCGTCTTGGTACGCATCTCTTTCGTAGAGAGTATCGCGTCGGTCGCTTCGCTCTTGTTCGTCACGAGCGGATAGACGGCAAGGCCTGCCGCGCGTGCTTCGTCATACGCGAGCTGACTTTGCTTCGATTCGAGCGTGCCGTCTGCTGTCGCGCGGAACCAGTACGGTGCAACGCCTGTCATGGCATTGGCATGGGCGCGCATACTGGGGAGAGAGCCGACTTCGTCGGGCGTATTCGGCCACGGATTCTCATAGTAGCCGAGTATCATGCGTTTTTGTTCCCTTTTGGGGAGAAGTCCTTTCAGGTAGCCGATGGGGTCTTTTTGCATCTCGACGGGCATCTTGTCGAGGACTTCCTGCGGAAGCTCTGCCGTGATGTTCATCGTATCACAACCACCGACTGCCAGCGAGAAGAAAAGGACGAGGAGTACGATCAGTACCCCTCGTGTTCGTTTGCCTGTCATCATTACCGAATCACCTCACTCATAAGATGATGGTAGTATGCCCCTGATGCAGGCAGGTTATACAGTTGTTACCAGCAAGCGATCATACCGTCGGTGCGTTTTTCCGTACCGCCGACGAGAACGCCATTTTCACGCCAGATGATCTGACCGCGGCCGAACGGCGTGACGCTCGGCTGGATGGATACGTTGTGACCGCGACGCTTGAGTTCCTCTACGATGCGCGGGTCGCAGTCAGGCTCGACTTCGATGTTGTTGCCGCTGAGCCACTGCCAGCGCGTCGCATCGAGCGCGGCTTGCGGATTGAGATGGAAGTCGATCGTGTTCATGACGACCTGTACATGACCTTGCGGCTGCATAAATGCGCCCATGACGCCGAACGGGCCGACAGGTGCGCCGTCTTTCGTAAGGAATCCGGGGATGATCGTGTGATACGGTTTTTTGCGCGGACCGACACAGTTCGGGCTGGTCGGGTCGAGATAGAAGTTCTGTCCGCGATTGTGAAGCGCGATGCCTGTACCCGGTACGACGATGCCTGCGCCGAGGTCGTTGTAGTTGCTCTGGATAAAGGATACCATGTTGCCTTCGTCGTCGGCTGTCGCCAAGTAGACCGTACCGCCGCAGTTCGGGTCACCGGGCTCGGGCAGTCTTGCCATGTCGCCGATAGAGGCTCTGCGCGTCGCCGCGTACGCAGGCGAGAGAAGGTCTTGGACCGATACCTGCATATGGCGCGGGTCGGCGATATATTTCATACCGTCAACGAACGCGAGCTTCATCGCTTCGATCTGGCGGTGGTATGTAAGCGCATCTTCTTTTTCGCCGAATTCGAATCCGTCGAGGATATTGAGTGCCATCAATGCCACAAGGCCGTGACCGTTCGGCGGGATCTCCCATACATCATAGCCGTGATAGCGGACGGAGATGGGGTCTACCCATTCTGCTTCATAGTCCGCGAGGTCTTCTCCGCGCAGGTATCCGCCCGTTGCGCGCGAGAACGCATCGATCTTCTCGGCGATCGCTCCCTTGTAAAACGCATCTGCATTCGTTTCGCCGATCATGGCAAGGCTCTTCGCCAGATCACGGTTTCCCCACATCTCGCCGATGCGCGGGATACGGCCGTTCGGTGCGAACATGTCGAACCATGCACGATGTTTTTCTCCTTTGATGGCATTTTTGATACGATCCCATGCGACTTCCCAGCAAAGACCGCTCGTCACGTTGATGGGGTAGCCTTCTTCCGCATAGCGGACAGCAGGCTCAAGCGCATCTGCGAGCGAGAGTGCGCCGAATCGCTTCGACAGCTCCGCCCATGCTTTCGGTGCACCGGGGACGTTGACAGGTGCCCAGCCGTACTGCGGCATACGGTCACCGCCTTCTTTTTTCACCGCATCGAGCGTAAGGAGTGCAGGCGAAGGACCGCTCGCATTGAGCCCGTAGAGCTTGCCTTGATGCCATACGAGTGCGAACGCATCGCCGCCCACACCGTTCGACGTCGGTTCAACGACCGTCAGACACGCTGCCGCCGCGACTGCCGCGTCGATGGCATTGCCGCCTTTCTGCAGGACCTCCAGCCCTGCTTGTGCCGCCAATGGCTGGCTCGTCGCTACCATACCGCGTTTGGCATAGACGACCTGCCGTTGAGATGGATACGGATAACTATGTGGTTGATACATCGCCATTCCTCCCGACTTTTACTTTTCTGCTTCGTTCATCTATGGTAAAATAATGAAGTTACATTCACTGCAAAGGATTGATCCTCTTGAAAAAACAGGCACTTCTTGCCGCTTTTCCATATACACTCCCTGTTTTGACAGGGTATCTCTTTATCGGTATCGCGTTCGGCGTGCTTCTCACGAGCAAAGGCTTTTCGCCGTGGTGGGCACTCGCGATGAGCGTCTTCATCTATGCAGGTGCGATGCAGTTCGTCACCATCGCTCTCATCTCGGGGCCGTTCGCACCCTTGACTGCCGCGCTGATGACGCTGATGGTCAACGCACGTCATCTGTTCTACGGCTTGTCGATGCTGACGCGGTTTCGCCCCTACGGCAAAGACAAAGCATATCCCGTCTTTGCGCTGACAGACGAAACGTACTCACTCTACTGTCTGACAAAAGCACCGAGCGGCGTATCACAGAAGTGGTTCGACATCTCGCTCGCACTTCTCAACCAGATATACTGGCTCCTCGGTACTGCGATCGGTGCCGCTATCGGCACGCATCTGCCATTCGATGCCACGGGTATCGACTTCGCCATGACGGCACTGTTTGCCGTTATCTTCCTTGAGCAATGGGATTCGGCAAAAGACCGTCGCCCTGCTGTCTGCGGGCTCGTCGTAACACTTGCTTGTCTTATCCTCTTCGGCAAAGATTGGTTCGTTCTTGCGTCGATGGTATCACTTCTCGTACTTCTGACGCTCGGCCGAAGCAGATTGGAGGGAACTCGTCCATGACTACGATAGAAATTGCCATCACCATCGCCATCGTCGCGCTCGTCACGCTGGTAACGCGCGCCTTGCCGTTTTTCGTATTCGGCGCGGACAGACCGCTTCCGCCGTATATCCGTTACCTTAACACCGTTCTGCCGACAGCCGTGATCGCCATGCTCGTCGTCTACTGCCTCAAGGGCACTTCACTGATGAGCGCACCGTACGGCATGCCCGAACTCATCAGCCTTGCCTTTCTCACGATCGTACATCGCCGATACAAAAAGATGCTCGTCAGCATCGGCGGCAGTACCGCACTCTATATGATACTCGTCCAAAAGGTCTTCGCCTGACAGCGAGTAACCGCTAAGCAAATGACCGCCGTACAGACGGCTTGTTCTGTGCGCGACCATAAGCAAAGCCCATTCGATACAAAAACAGCCGAACGCATGACCTGCCTTCGGCTGTTTTTCTTATCCGCGCCGCAAAGCCAGTCCACGCGCATATTTGCTGTCGTTTTCTTCCGAGAGTGCGAACTGCTGTTTGAGCCAGTTTGCCAAGACGTGCACCGACTCGACCTCGCCTGCCTTGAGCTCCAATTCTATCTCACGAATAGGCGCAGTCTTACCACCCGCGCGCACTTCTCCTTCATCGAGTGCGATCTCGATCTTCGCCGTGCGGTCGCCCATCAGCCACGACGTACGTGTGAACTCCGTTTCAACGATCGGCACGAGCTTAGATGACAAGTACGGCTCTGCAAGCTGTGCGCCGTCCGTATCGGCAAATACGGTAAGATCAGGCTCACCGTGCTCGACCTCGCGTTCGACTTCCATACGCTGATGCAGACCGTTTTCGCTCATGCCGCTGCCCTTGAGGCACGCGACCCAACGGTATCCTTCCTTGCGCGTGCGATATGCAAGTCTTGCCTTGCCGAGCACACCGTCCTCGGTATCGAAATAGCGCGCCATCATCTTCGCAGTGCGCCCCTCTCCGCCCGACAGGAACGAGCAGATACCGCGCACCTCGTCTAAAGATACCGTATCTGCCACCGCAAGCTTCATCTCTATCTCTTGTGCCATACTATTCCTCCTTACAAGTATGTCTGCTGCTCCACATACTCTCTGACAAAATCGATCCACAGCTGTGCCGCCTTGGACACATACTGCTTCGTATTCCAAATAAGCGCGATCTCCAGATAGATCTGCGGATCTGCAACAGGCACCGCCGACATCTGTCTGGGATTGAGCGAGTCTGCTATCTGCGCAGGCAGAAGCGTGATGCCGAGATTCGCCTCCACGATCTGCGTCATCAGCTCGCGCTGCGTCGTTTCGAGTATCACATTCGGCAAGAATCCTGCCGTCTTGCACCGCCTGAGTATCGCATCATGCAGACTGAAATCCTTGCGGAACAGGACAAAATTCTCCTGCTCGAGATCGCGAAAATCGATCTGCCGAAGCTCCGCAAGCGGATGCGACGGATGAAGCACCACCTTGAGTGGATCTTTTGGGAACAGCACCGTCCCATAAAGCCCTTCCTGCGGTTTCGAGCAGACGATACCGACATCGATCGAACCGTCCTGCACCGCCGCCTCGACATTTTTCGAGCCGTACTCAAACAGCTGGATATCAATACCCGCATGACGACGCTTGAACCGCCCGAGAAGCTGACCGAACACCGTCGCCCCCGTGATAGGAGGAAGCCCGATGCGTAAAAGCCCCTTCTCGCTCGTCATCTCATCTTGGAAATACCGCGTCACGCCCTGGAACATCTCAACGATCTTCGCCGCCTGCAAAAACAGTCGTTCGCCTGCATCCGTCAACTCCACGAACTTTGAACTGCGCAAAAAAAGCGGACTGCCCAGCTCCTCCTCAAGATCGCGAATGACCTTGCTGATCGTTGACTGCGAAACAAAATTGACCTGCGCCGCCTTGCTGAAGCTCTTCAGCCGTGCCACATCTACAAAATATTTAAAATGCTTTATTTCCATACTATAAGACCTGCCTTGGTAGTTGTCTGTCTTTTGCCAAAATTCTGTTTATTCATTTCGACAGACCGCCGACCCTTTCCTTTTTTGTTTTACAACAAAATGGCAATATGCTACACTGCAAGTAAGGACATATCCGTTCATTCTATACAGAAAGAAGTGACGATGATGAATGATAAGATAAAACAGTTAAAACAAATGATAAAGGGCAGCGACAATATCGTATTTTTCGGTGGGGCAGGCGTTTCGACAGACAGCGGGATACCCGACTTCCGCTCGGCAGGAGGCCTCTTCCACGCGCGGACGAAGTTCGGCTGTTCGCCCGAAGAAGTCGTCAGCCACTCGTTCTACAAACGCCGTACGGAGGACTTCTTCGACTTCGTATTCGGCTCGATGATCTTCCCCGATGTGAAGCCGAACACGACGCATCTTGCACTCGCCAAGCTCGAACGCGAAGGCAAGCTCAAGGCTGTCGTGACCCAGAACATCGACGGACTGCATCAGGCAGGCGGCAGTAAGACCGTCTATGAGCTCCACGGCTCGTTCGCCCGTTCAACGTGCCAGTCATGCAGACGCGCCTACGGCTACGACGACTTCATCGACCCCTTACGCCGCAAGCCGAACTCCTTCATTCCGCGTTGCGACTGCGGAGGGGTATTGAAGCCCGACGTCGTCCTCTACGAAGAATCGCTCGACGACGACACCGTATCAGGCGCAATAAGTGCCATCAGCCGTGCCGATATGCTCATCGTCGGCGGAACCTCGCTCGTCGTCTACCCTGCGGCAGGACTTCTGCGCTACTTCCGCGGACGATACCTCGTCCTCATCAACCGCGACAGCACACCGTACGACGACCAAGCCACGCTCGTCATCCACGACTCGCTCTCCGACGTATTCGCTCAGGCAGTCGGCACAGACTGAGCAAAATATTCGCGGTCTAAGATACCGAGTATAACGAGATCTTCGTACGTGCCGTCCTCTGCTTGGATCGTCTCGCGGATAAGACCCTCGCGGACGAACCCTGCACTCTCGTACACATGAAGCGCACGCGTATTATGCGGCTTGCAATCGAGCCATGCGCGATGCGCTTTTTTTATCTCGAAACCCCATTTAAGAAGCAGTCCCACCGTTTCCTTACCGTATCCCAGACCTTGTTTGGCCACCATGATACGCATAAACTCAAGCTCCCCGTACGGATTCTCAAGCCCCGACACGATAACGAAGCCGACCGCTTCACCCTCGTGCGTTTCCACGACGAAATGCTTCGTATTGTCACCGTTGAGCATCGCGCGGTGCACGTCGATATCGTACGGGATCACAAACTGTGCATCGGCAGGCTCGTGCTCCACCGCCATGATATAGTCAAGATCAGCCTCCTCCGCCTGGCGAAAACGAAGGCGCTCGCTCGTTGCGACGATCATAAAAGACTCCCCCTTCTTATTCGATGATATCTTGAAATTCGACATCATTTTTTGTATACTGATTATATATATTATACACCATCCGACAAGGAGGTCTACATAGCAATGGAAAAAATTTTTTCTGCTGTACCGATAGAATCATGGACACTGCCCATACTCGTATTCGTATTCAGTACGCTCGTCGGCATCATCATCGACAGACAACTGCAGCGTAAACTGCGTCCGCAAGACGGACAATCCGACCCCGAAAGCCTCTCCCATATCGCGGCAAAAACACTCCGCTATATGCCTATCCTGTGGAGCTTGATGGTTGGTATCTACTGGGCGATCCACATGATAGACATCACCTCGTACGTGCAAAATATCCTCAGCCTCTTCCTCAAATCGCTCGTCCTCTTATCCACGACCATCACGGTAGCGCGCATCATCGTCAATGCCGTCCACTACTACCTGCGCCGTAACGCGGAGAACCTCTCCTCCTCGTCGCTTCTGGCGCATCTGTTGGAATTCATCGTCTACTCCTGCGGTCTGATGATCATCCTGCAAGCGTGCGACATCTCCATCGCACCGATCCTCACCGCTCTCGGTATCGGCGGTATGGCAGTCGCCATCGCCCTTCAGGACACACTCACCAACTTCTTCGCAGGCCTTCAGCTCATCGTGATGAAGCCCATCAAAGTAGGCGACTTCATCCGCCTGTCAACAGGCGAAGAAGGATTCGTCGTCGATATCAACTTCCGACACACCTCGATACAGGACGTCAACCTCGGCATGATCATCGTACCGAATCAGGCAGTATCGTCTGCGACACTCATGAACTACGACCTTCCGCGACGTGAGATATTCCTCACCGTACCGTGCGGTGTCAGCTACGACAGCGACCTCGAACACGTAGAGCGCGTCTGCATCGAAGTCGCAACAGCCGTCATGGAACAGCAGTCGCCGAACACCACCTACGAACCGTTCGTCCGATTCCACACCTTCGGACCGTCGAGCATCGACTTCAACGTCATCCTCCCCACCGACAACGTCGCCCAGCGCAGCATCCTCCGCCACGAATTCGTCAAAGCCCTCACCGTCCGCTTCCGCGAAGAAGGCATCGAGATCCCATACCCGATCCAGACCGTCCAACTGACAAAACAAGCAGAATAAACAACAAGAACGTACCCATCTCGCGGTACGTTCTTGTTTATTCCACTTACCACTACCCACGCGCTCTGTGGTACAATATAGATAACGAACGACGGGAGGTTGCGGTTATGATGATAAGGTTGCTCTTTATGATATGTATGATGATAGGACTTATGATGCCGTGCGCATGGGCAGGAGTAAATGATGCCCCTTCGCCACTATCGAAGATCACGATCAAAGCAGAAGACTGGGTA
>JAFSAX010000089.1 GCA_017442105.1 Selenomonadales bacterium
AAAACATTGAAAATCGGAATCTTCCCCAGTTACAGAAAAGAAGGCGCCGAAGCGGTGATGAATCAGATCCTCGATTACTTGGAGAATCAGACGATCCGTCCTGTTGAGGTCAATGTCTATGATTGTCGCATGAACAAAAACGAGGAGCGCATCGATCTCGATGTTGCGATCCCTGTCGGCGGTGACGGTACGCTTATCGGTGTGGCACGTTATCTGGCAAACGATGATGTTCTTTTATGCGGTATCAATATGGGAACGCTCGGTTTTCTTACCGATATTGAGCGCGGTGAGATCGAAGAAAAGCTGGCGCAGATACTCAAGGAAGAATATACGGTAGAAGAACGTATGATGCTTTCGGTATCGGTTAGACGAGATGGCGTAGTCACGCCTATTGCAACAGCAATGAACGATGTCGTTGTAAAAGGTAGTATGACAATGATGCATTTCAATCTGCGGATAGACGATTTTTTGATGGAAAAATATATGGCAGACGGTATTATCGTAGCAACGCCGACAGGCTCGACGGGATATTCTCTTTCGGCGGGCGGTCCGATCGTCAATCCGAATCTCAATCTCATCATCGTAACACCTGTTTGTCCGCATACGCTCAAATCGCGGCCGATGGTCATTTCGCATCGTGAAAAGGTATGCCTTACCGTGCTCGATACGAAAGCGGGCGTGCGATGCACGGTCGACGGACAAGTTACCAAACCGCTTCTTACGGGTGACGAGATATTGATCGAAGAATCGCCTTGCAAGATGAAGTTTTTGAAATTCTATGATAAAAATTATTATGCAACGTTCAAAAGTAAATTGGAACGGAGTAATTGATATGCAACGGATCAATAGCAAAACCCTGGCACATATGATGCTGATGCCGATACTCGGTTCGGCAAAATGCGTTGTCGATGCGACGGCAGGCAATGGACATGATACGGTATTTTTAGCAGAACACAGCAGTGATGATTGTGCTGTGTATGCGTTTGATATTCAACAGGATGCGCTCGATTCCGCAAAACGACTTGCCGAAGAGCGAGGCGTGGCAGAAAAGGTGCATCTTGTGCTTGATAGTCATGAGAATGTTGGATCGCACATTGCAGACGAGATCGATATAGCAATGTTCAATCTGGGATATCTGCCGACGGGCGACCATCAGATCACCACGCAGGCAGACTCTACGATGAAAGCAATTTTGACGATGGTGCAAAAGTTATCGGTCGGAGGGATGGTTACCGTAGTTTCGTATTCAGGGCATGAAGCAGGTGCGAAAGAACAAGAAAGACTCTTTGCCGAATTGGTTCAGCTTCCTGTGCGTTATTATACGGTCAGCTCGTTCCGCATGATCAACCATAAAGAAACGGCACCGATGTTATTTGTAATAGAAAAAGTGAGGTGTGAAAACCGATGAAAATAGTACGTCATGCAAAAATAAAAGAGATCGTCGAACAAAATATTATTGAAACGCAAGAAGACTTAGCCGAAGAATTGCGTAAACAAGGTATTGAGATCACGCAGGCAACGGTATCGCGTGATATCAAAGAGTTGATGCTCTCTAAGGTTCCGAGCGGTGACGGTCGTTATCGCTATGCATTTCCGATGGAGAAAAATGTGATGTTTTCTCAGTCGCGCATGGCACGTATGTTCCAAGACTCGGTTACAGGGTTCGACTTCAGCGAAAACATTATTATCATAAAAACACTTCCGGGTACGGCACAAGCGGTTGCTTCAACGATCGACCATGTGAAATGGCCGCGCATTATCGGTACGGTAGCAGGCGATGACAATATCATCGTCGTTGTAAAACCGACTGAAGCAGTACCCGAAGTACTTAGCAAATTGGAAGCGTTAGTGCGCTAATAGGAGCAAGACG
>JAFSAX010000090.1 GCA_017442105.1 Selenomonadales bacterium
CCTGCACACGGACATATATCCATTATTTCATTGTGGTTATTCTTATTTTCTGAATTTATCCATCCCACAAGGACACGACTGGCATTTGTTGCTCACACAGACACAATATCATACCGCAATACAAGGTGTTTTTGTGTAACGCTGTTGTATACAGGAAATGTTACACCTCCCGCACGAAAAAAGCCTCGTTTCGCCAAAGAGGACGAAACGAGGCTTACAGCTTACTGTAAAGCGGTCATTATTTGATGACTTCGATACCGCCCATGTACGGACGGAGGACTTCCGGAACGATGACGGAGCCGTCTTCCTGCTGGAAGTTTTCGAGGATCGCGGATACGGTTCTGCCGATAGCAAGACCCGAGCCGTTAAGCGTGTGTACGAATTCCGGTTTCGATTTGGCATCGCGTTTGAATTTGATATCTGCGCGGCGTGCCTGATAGTCTTCGAAGTTGGAGCAGGACGAGATCTCGCGGTAACGGTCTGCCGCAGGGAGCCATACTTCGATGTCGTATGTTTTTGCCGCGGAGAAGCCGATGTCGCCCGTGCAGAGCGTGATGACGCGGTACGGGAGGCCGAGGAGCTGAAGGATCTCTTCTGCATCGTTCGTGAGTTTTTCAAGTTCGTCGTAGCTGTTATCAGGGTTTACGAATTTGACCATTTCGACTTTGTTGAACTGGTGCTGACGAATAAGACCGCGCGTGTCGCGACCTGCGCTGCCTGCTTCGGAGCGGAAGCATCCGCTGTATGCCGTGTAGTAGAGCGGAAGTTGATCGCCTGCGAGAATTTCGCCGCGATGGTAGTTGGTGACAGGGACTTCTGCCGTCGGGATGAGGTAGTAGTCGAGGCCTTCGAGTTTGAACATATCTTCAGCGAATTTCGGAAGCTGGCCTGTACCTGTTGCGCTTGCGCTGTTGACGATAAACGGCGGGAAGAATTCAGTATAGCCTTGTTTGTCGATATGGAGGTCGAGCATGAAGTTGATGAGTGCGCGCTCTAAGCGTGCGCCAAGACCGCGATAGAAGGTGAAGCGTGCGCCTGTTACTTTTGCGCCGCGTTCGAAGTCGAGGATATTGAGGTTTTCACCGATCTCCCAGTGTGCTTTCGGTTGGAAGGTAAATTCGCGCGGAGTGCCCCAACGGCGTACTTCCGGGTTGTCGTCTTCGCTTGCACCGATCGGCGTCGATTCGTGCGGAATGTTCGGGATGCCGAGGATGATGTTTTTCATTTCTTCGTCGGCTTCTTTTACCTGTGCATCGAGTTCGGCAATTTTGTCACCGATGGCGCGCATTTCTGCAACGAGGTCGTCTGCATTCTGTTTGTTTTTCTTGAGGACGCTGATCTCTTTGGACGCGAGGTTACGTTTATTTTTGAGCGATTCTACCTCTGTTAAGAGTTCGCGGCGTTTCTTTTCAATGGCAAGGAATCCGTCGAGCGAGAGTTCGCCGCCACGGTTTTTGACTGCTTCTTCTACGAGTGCAGGATTTTCACGTACAAATTTAATATCTAACATTGTTGTTTTTCCCCCATCTTGCGCCTTCTTGGGCGCACTCTTTATCATTTCATTATATATAGTTCGTCCGAGTGTGTCAAACGATTCGGTCTGTTTTCGTGTTTTTCTTCATATATATTTGTAATTCTGCCCGAAGGGAGTGCCGCTTGTGATAAAGGGCGTTCTGTCTGTGTGGGCGGTGTTCGTCGGGTCGGTCATCGGCGCAGGGTTCGCATCGGGGGCAGAAACGGTGACGTTTTTTGCCGTGTACGGTACGTCGGGGCTTGTCGGTGCGCTGATCGCAGGCGCGGTGCTTGCACTGCTGGGTGCGCGTCTGATGCTCATCGCCCGCAAGGCAGAGAGCCGTGATGATGTGCTTCACCTTTTGTTCGGCAGGGCTTCTTCCGTTATGCATATGATGCTGGGCATCTTTTGGCTGACGATGCTGTCTGTGATGCTCTCGGGCGCAGGTGCGCTCGGTGCGTCGCTGGGCGTTCCTTCCGTCGTCGGCACCGGTGCACTTGCCGTGCTTCTCTGCGCGCTGTCGCTCGGCGGTGCGCGTATGCTGCCGCTTGCGAATATGGCAGTAACGCCGCTCGTGATCGTCGTCGTAGCTGTGATGGCAGTCTGTTCGCTCTTTTATCACCGCGATCATCTCTTGCCGATGATGGTCATTTCGCCTGTACCGATGCCCTTGCTGACGGACTGCCTCTACTATGCTTCGTACAATCTGGCGATGTGTCTGCCTGCGCTCATCTCTCTGCCTCCGATGCGACC
>JAFSAX010000091.1 GCA_017442105.1 Selenomonadales bacterium
AGGAAGATGCAGATAGACTGAAAGGCATTGTCGATAGTGCAAAGTATGTCGCAAAAATGGATGGCAGAAGGGCGAATATCCGTGATGTTTTAGACAGATTGGAAGTAACGCTTCGTCCTTTTGCGGACAAGAGAAAATGGGAAACCAGCGGTGCGGACATATTGGAAAGCATTGATTTAAACAAGTTAGAGATTGTCGGCCCTACGGGATCATTGTTTGAAGTAGATATTCCCAATAACGATGTGCTTCTTGATGAAGATAAGCCGTTATCAGAGCAGCCGTTGAAGGTGCGGAAAGCTATTCTTGAATATTATCGCCAAAGACCAAATGACTATATCGCTCCGAAGTCTGAAAACGATTTGGGTACAACAAACGGCAAGCAGTTCTATAAAGAAGTTGTATTCCAAATGTATAACAAAGAGGGACAGAAAAAGTCACCAGAGCGTGCCGCATCCGAAACGCTTAATGCGTTGGGTATCAAAGGCATTACCTATGAAGGAGGCAGAGACGGCAGGTGCTTTGTTGTATTCGACGATAAGGCTATCTCTGTTATCGAGCGGTATAACCAATCCGTTCGCGGCCAGACGCGTATCAGCGGAATGGAACGTGTTGTGAGCTTGTTTGAAGCGGCAGACAAATCAACCTTCGTACATGAGCTTGGGCATGTGGCACTTGCCGATCTCAAGATGCTTGCCGAGATGGAGGGTGCGCCTGCACAGCTCGTCAGAGATTGGCAGACGATCAAAGAATGGCTCGGATATAAGGATAGTCAGGGATTCACGCGAGAACAGCATGAGAAGTTTGCTCGTGGATTCGAAGCATATCTTAGAAGCGGCGAAGCACCTGTACGCGGTCTGAAATCGGTGTTCCGTATGTTCAAAAAGTGGTTGTGCGATATCTATTCCGATTTCGTGCAGCTCGGCGGAAAACCGTCTGCGGAGGTTGCGTTTACGTGCATAAAAATGAGGGATGAAATAGCCTGAAATACGGTTGCGAATATCTAATAAAAATTATCGTAAAATAAATGCAAATTATGATGAAAAAACGAGGGAAAATCCTTATTTTTTTCATCATTTTTTCTTGCTTTTTCATAAAACATCGTCTATACTAGTAGCAGGTTCTAATAGTACCTGCTACTAAGTAAAAGGTGATGAAAAATGACGCGGTGTTCCAGACAAGAGCGACACAAAATTTTGCAGCAGACAATTGAATCAAAACCTTTTTTGACGGATGAGGAGCTTGCAAGACAGCTTAGCGTGAGTGTGCAGACGATCCGACTTGATCGTGCGGCGCTTAATATTCCCGAGTTGCGTCAGCGTACGAAGTTGATGGCTGAGCAGAGTGGGAATAAGACGAAGGCTCTTGAAACGAATGAGGTTGTAGGCGATTTGATCGATCTGGAATTGGGCAAATCGGGAATATCGGTTTTGGAGATCACACCTGATATGGTTTTTGAGAGAACGAGGATCGCACGTGGACATTATGTATATTCGCAGGCGAATTCGCTCGCGCTTTCGGTGATCGATGCACCGCAGGCGTTGACGGGTGTTGCGAATGTGAAGTATAAGGTTCCTGTTACGGTCGGAGAAAAACTGATTGCGAAAGCCGAAGTGGTGAAGCAGAGAGGAAATAAGTTTTTTGTTTGGGTGAAGATCAGAAATGCCGAACAAGAAGTGTTCCGTGCGAAGTTCATCATGGTCACGCTGGAGCAAAAAGGGGAGATTGCCAGATGAGGATCGCAGTAGACGCGATGGGCAGTGATTATGCACCACGTGAGATTGTTCTCGGTGCGATAGATGCTGTCCGTGAATATGGATATGAAGTTGTCTTGGTCGGTGACCAAGAGCAGATAGAAAAAGAGCTGAATGCATGGGGCGATTGGAAGAAGCTTGCGATCACTGTTCACCATGCGTCGGAGATCATTACAATGGACGAGGCGCCGAGCGTTGCTGTGCGCAAGAAGAAAGATGCTTCGCTCGTTGTTGCGACGCGTCTTGTTCGTCAAAAAGAATGTGATGCGGTCATCTCGGCAGGCTCTACGGGCGCAGGTGTTGCGGCGGCGCTCTTTGGTCTTGGTCGTATCAAAGGTATAGAACGTCCAGCGATCGCAACGCCGATCCCGAATACGGCGGGCGGTACGACGGTATTGGTCGATTCGGGTGCAACGGTCGACAGTAAGCCGATCCACTTGGTACACAATGCTATCATGGGTTCTCTGTATGCGGAGAACGTACTTGGGATCGATCGTCCGCGTGTAGGTCTTCTCAACATTGGTGAAGAAGAAGGAAAAGGTAATGAGCAGGCGAAAGCAACGTTCCCGCTTCTCAAAGCACTCGATTGTATCCGCTATATCGGTAATGCAGAGGGACGCGATATCCCCAAAGGCAATGTAGATGTTGTCGTTTGTGATGGATTTGTCGGTAATGTTGTGTTAAAATTCGGTGAGGGTCTTGTAAGCAGTCTGAAAACGATGCTGAAAGAGCATATCAAGAAAAGCAGTATTTGGGTAAAACTGGCGGCTGCTGTTATGCTTCCTGCACTGAAAAAGCTTGGTAAGAAGATGGATCATAATGAATACGGCGGTGCACCGCTTCTCGGTATCAACGGCTGTTTCATTATTTGTCATGGAAGCTCGAAAGCGAAGGCGATCAAAAATGCGATTCGCGTTGCGGCAGAATACAAAAAAAGTCGTGTTGTAGAGCATATTAAGAATCATATTGTTCAGGAGGATAACAGTACAAATGAATAATAAATCGGTAGGTATTATCGGTATTGGCTCGTATGTGCCGGAAAAAGTTGTAACGAATTTTGATTTGGAGAAAATTGTTGATACGTCGGATACGTGGATCTACGAACGTACCGGCATTCGTCAAAGACACGTATGTGCAGAAGATCAGGCAACATCCGATCTCGGCCTTGAAGCAGCAAAAAGAGCACTTGCGGATGCGAAGGTATCTCCTGAAGAGTTGGATCTTATTATTTTGGCAACGGTCAGCCCGGATACGATGTTCCCTGCGGTTGCTTGTCGTGTACAGGATGCACTCGGTGCGAAAAATGCAGCGGCATTCGACTTGTCGGCGGCATGTTCCGGTTTCGCATATGCGATGACGGTCGGTACTCAGTTTATCAAAACGGGTATGTATAAAAAGGTTCTTATCGTTGCGGCGGAAGCACTCTCTAAGATCACGAACTGGCAGGATAGAAATACGTGCGTTTTGTTCGGTGATGGTGCAGGTGCTGTAATTTTAGGTGAAGTAGAAGCAGGATATGGCATCATTGAAGTTGAATTAGGTTCAGAAGGGGCAGGTGCAAATCTGCTTCATATGCCGGCAGGCGGCAGTCGCCAACCGGCAACGCCGGAAACGGTTGCAGAAAAATTGCATTCGATCCACATGAACGGTAACGAGGTATTCAAGTTCGCCGTTAAGACGATGGGTGAGTCGGCTGTTCGTTCGATCGAAAAGGCGGGACTTACGACGGAAGATATTTCTCTTCTTGTTCCGCATCAGGCAAATATGCGTATTATCAAATCGGCAGCCAAACGTTTGGGCTTCCCGATGGAC
>JAFSAX010000092.1 GCA_017442105.1 Selenomonadales bacterium
CACCCGAGGCCAACAGCGCACAAATCATCGCCATGATCAGTCGTCCCATATACGGTCTGATATATGAAAACAGGCGTTTGTAACTGTTCTTCATTCTTATTTCTCCTTATTTCCTACTTCTTCGATAACGCGTGCGACTTTTGCCACTGCTCCGCCTTCACCAAGACGATGAAGGACATCCAAAAGGCCGTCTTTCATCTGACGATAATACGCTTCATCTTCGAGAAGTTTCATGGATTCTTCAAGAATCCTTTCCGCATTGGCCTCGTGCTGGATAAGTTCGGGCACGATGCGTCTGCCGCCTACGATATTCGGCAGGCTGTAATTCGGCAAGTCAAGTACGATGCGTCCGATCCAATAGGTGAGCTTGGCCACCTTATAGACGACGACCATCGGCATCTGCAATATTGCCGCTTCGAGTGTGACGGTACCGCTTGCCGCAATACCCATCGTCGCGATCTGCATGAGGTCGTGCACCCCATCGCGCGTACAATTAACTTTGACATTCACGCGCTCAAGCATCGGCATAACAAGCTCGTCGGGCACGGTAGGTGCAAGCGGAAGATAAAACTGCGCATTTGGCACACGGCGCGCTATCTGTTCTGCCGCTTCGAGCATCGGCGGCAAAAGTCCGTTGATCTCTTGCAAGCGACTGCCCGGCAGAAGCAGGATGATGGGGGAAGCTATATCGGCACCGTAGTGACGATACGCTTCTTCTTTCGTCCGTTTCGGCTTCACGATATCAAGAAGCGGATGACCGACGAATGTAACGGCCGCCCCTGCTTCTTCGTAAACTTTTGCCTCCATCGGGAAGATGGCGGCTACTCTGGCTACGTTTTTTGCTACCGTTTTAGCACGGCCTTTGCGCCACAGCCATGCCGACGGACTGATATACGATACGACAGGAATGCCTTTGTCTTTGGCGACTTTAGCCAGTCGCATATTGAAGTCGGCATAATCGATAACGACAACGACATCAGGCTTACGCTCGTCCATCAAGCGTCCGAGATCGTCGCGCAGTTTGAAAAAACGCGGCAGATTCTTGATGACTTCCGCTACACCGATCACGCCGAGGTCGGCAATATCATAGCAGATATCGACGCCCGCTTCGCGCATCTTCGCGCCGCCCATACCGAACATCTCAATCTGCGGCATATTCTGTTTCAGTTCTTTTGCCACGCTCGCACCGTGCAAGTCACCCGATGCTTCGCCGACCGAAAACATGACTTTCAGCAACCCTGTCAACCTCCATACTACTTATCTTGTTATATAACAAAAACGCGATTCACGCCGCTTATTCGCTTTCGCTGTCACTGCGTCCATCGCGTATCTGTTTCCTATTCCATTACAGCAATCGCAATGCCGGCTTCGTCTGCCATCTGTACAACACGTGCTTGGTCGACAACGAGTGTTTTGCCCGCTTCGATAACAAGCGCACTGGCTTTTGCTTCGATCATAGATTCGAGCGTTTTTACGCCGATCGCAGGCACGTCAAAACGAAGATCCTGCTGCGGTTTCGCTGTTTTGGCAACAACGACCCCACCGCGACCGAGAAGACCGCCGCGTTTGATACAAGCATCTGTACCTTCAATTGCTTCTACTGCCATCAAGGCTCTGTTTTTGACAACAACTGTCTGACCGATGTCCATACGACCGATCTCGCGAGCTGCAGCAAGGCCGAACTCCATATCGGCAAGTTCAGCTTCTGTCGGCTGGCGTTTCGTAAGCACACCAACAGGCGGCATAAGTTGTTTGATAAGAAGTGTCTGATCGAATACCATGATACCTTCGCCTGCAAGTTCTTTTACAAGCGCGAGCATCATCGTATCATCTTTTTTATCAGGAAGCGAGAACAGAAGCTTCTGCATTCTCATGTCGGGAACCGTTCCGTTGAAGAGATGCTCTTTCGTTACTTTGCCGAGCATCGTTACTTCCGTAACGCCTTCTTCTTTGAGCGTACGAATGATCGTGTCAAGCTGACCGACGCTGATCTCGTAAACTTTATTTGCAACTTGTTTCAAGATTGCTGTCTGTGTATCCTCAACGAGGGAGATAACGATAACCTCCATCCCCATCGAGCGAGCCGCCTGCGTGAACAGGATCGGCAAATTGCCGTTACCGGCCAATAATCCAACTTTTTTCATGGAATGCTCTCCTTAATCGTTGTTATCTCTGCGCATACGACAGATACCACGATCGGCACCGCGCAAGAAACGTACAAAATGTTCGATCTCTTCGCAAGACTCTACGTCTTGTTCAATAACTGCGATCGCTTCCGATAAGCTAAGACCCGAACGGAAGAGTATCTTGTATGCTTTTTTGATATTACGACGTGCTGCAGGGCTGATGCCCGCACGCGACATACCCACACTGTTAAGACCTGCAACATAGCTCGGATTGCCGTCGACGATAACGAACGGAGGAATATCCTGCGTGATCTTCGACAAGCCGCCGACCATCGCATTGCGACCGATCTTAACGAACTGATGTACACCTGCCATACCGCCGATAACGGCACGATCTTCTACGATCGCATGACCTGCACACATACCTGCATTCGACATGATAACGTTGTTGCCGATGATGCAGTTATGCGCAACGTGCGTATACGCCATTAAGAGGCAATTCGAACCGACTTTCGTCACTTCTTCTTCACCCGTTGCACGGTGCACCGTTGCATATTCGCGGATCATCGTGTTATCTCCGATGATCGTATAGCTTTTTTCTCCGTGGAACTTCAAGTCCTGCGGTTCACAGCCGATCGAACAGCTGTGGAAAATTTTGCAGTTCTTACCAATAGTCGTCCAACCATCTATAACAGCATGTGCTCCGACCGAAGTACCATCTCCGATCTCAACATTCTCTCCAATGACAGCATACGGACCGATTTTTACATTTTCTCCAATTCGCGCGCCCGGGTGAACCACTGCGGTTTCATGGATATCCCGCAACGAATCTGCCACCTGTTCAGTTTTCATCAGCGCAACAACTCCTTCTGCTCTTCCAAATTCCAACAATTTATATCTGTTAGCCAAAAATCTGTTATGACATCAATTATATAGTCCAAAATAATGAACTGCTTTATGTACTCTGTTTTTCGTCAAAATCGTCTTTGAGAACGATATATCTGCCGTATTCTCACGTTTTCGGCAAATCTTTACCGATTATCGCGTACTTACGGTTACACGAGTGCGAACATGAATTCGCCTTCTGCCGCAAGCTGATCGTCAACGAACGAACGGCAAAGGATCTTACCCATGGTGCCTTTGATGCGAAGGATCTCAGCATGCATAACGAGCTGGTCGCCCGGCACGACTTGTTTACGGAATTTTACTTTGTCCATACCGCCGAATACAGCGAGCTTGCCGCGATTTTCTTCCGGGTACATGAGTGCGATACCGCCGACCTGCGCCATTGCTTCAAGGATCAATACGCCAGGCATGATCGGACGATCGGGGAAGTGACCTTCAAAGAACGGGTCATTGTGCGATACATTTTTGATACCTGTTGCTCTTACGAGCGGTTCCATCGAAGTAATACGGTCAACCAAGAGCATCGGATAACGATGCGGTAAAATTTCTTTAATTTCAGCCGAAGTCAAGATCATATTAAATTCCTCCTATTCTTTTGCTGCGACAATCATTTTCGCAAGTTGTGTATTGAGTGCATGGCTCGATTTGACTGCGATGACATGACCGCGAAGGCCGCCTGTCAAGCCCAAATCGCCAACAACGTCAAGGATCTTATGGCGCACCAATTCGTCTTCATAATGAAGCGGATTGAGTGCCTGCTCTTTGTCATAGATAACTACGTTTTCCATACTGCCGCCAAGACCAAGCCCCATCTTCTGGAGTGCTTCGATCTCATGCGCAAATGCGATCGTACGCGCATTTGCGATCTCCCGTTTAAATTCATCGGGAGTGATCTCGTAGTCACCATATTGAATACCGATGTACGGATGCGGATTGACAGAGGTAAACGATACTCTGAATCCATCGTACGGCACAACAGTAATGAACTTGTCACCGTCGCGTACGGTATATGCCTTGTCTATTACGTGAACCTTCTGCTCTGCTTTCTGCTCGGCGATACCCGCTTCTTCGATCAAGCCGATAAAAAGCTTCGCACTGCCGTCTGCCACAGGCGGTTCGGGAGAGGTGATCTCCACGAGGCAATTCGTTACGCCCATAACATGAAAGGCTGCCATCAAGTGTTCTACTGTGAATACTTTAGCTTCGCCTTCTTCGAGCGTCGTTGCCCGCATCGTATTGGTGACATTGCCTGCCACAGCACGAACCGACGGCTGAGAAGGCAAGTCTACACGTTTAAATACGATGCCTGTATGTTCTTCTGCGGGATGAAGCGTAATCGTTACGTCTTTTCCCGAATGTAATCCAATTCCCGTATACGAGATAGAACGCGCAAGCGTCTTTTGATGCTGCATATACGATCCTCCTTGATACAAATACCTCCTTATATTGTACATAATTATCCTCTATCCCGCAAGAGTTATGCCCCGTTTCTTCTCTTTTTTCTGTACAAAAAGCGAATTTTCGGCGATTCTCTCCTACTTTCTTGCCTTCTCCGCTTACAGGCTGCGTGATGTCTGATCCGTCTGATATTCTATCAAATCACGATATTGTCTGCCGACTTCGGAGCGCGGATGGCGAAAGACAGTTTCGGGCGCGCCCTCTTCGACGATACGGCCTTTGTCCATGAGGAGTATTCGATCGGCAACATGAAGCGCGAACGGCAATTCGTGCGTGACGACGACCATTGCCGCCGCACGATCTTCTGCCAGTTCTTCCATAATAAGGAGGACTTCTCGTACCAAAATAGGGTCAAGCGATGCCGTCGGCTCGTCCCATAATATCACAGGCGGTCGAAAAGCGAGCGCACGCGCAATGGCTACCCGCTGCTGCCCACCGCCCGACAGTTCTCTCGGCAGAGCATCTCGATGCGCCTGCATACCGACTTTGGCGAGCATCTCGTCAGCAAGGACAGAAGCCTCTTCTTTCGCCATACCGTCCGTTACAAGGCCAAGCATGACATTCTCTCTTGCCGTCAGACGACCGATCAGCTGAAATGACTGGAAGACAAATCCGATCCGTTTGCGCATTTGACGAAGTTCGCTCGGCGAAAGTGTCAGCACATCTCGACCACCTACCAAGACAGAACCGCTGTCGGGTATGACGAGTTTATTTATCATGCGTATCGTCGTTGATTTACCGCATCCGCTCGGCCCCATGATGGCGACCGTTTCCCCCGCCCGCACCGAAAACGATACATCATCAACGGCGAGTATATCACCGTACGTTTTTCTTATATTTTTCACTGTCAGCATCACGATCTCTCCTATCGAAATCTGAGTGTGTACCTGTTTAATAGCTGAAGAAGTCCCGGTCTGGCACCGGGGATAACAATCTCTGCCAATATTTCGCTGTCACTCATACCAAGTGACTCGCCTGCCATGATCTCCGTTTCCGAAACAGGGCTGATACGTTCAGCATAGCGTGCGACGATAAGGCCGAGCAGACCTCCGATAACAGGGATCACGAGAAACGGCAGATACGGTACTCCGCCGCCCGCCAAAAGAAAGATGCTCGTCAATAAAAGCGCACCTATACCACTGCCGTAACCGTAAGCTCCCTGCCACAGTTCCCCTACCCTTCGCCAAGACCACATCTTACTGCGCCCGTATCGCTCTCTGTGACGCAGTTTCATCATGCTGATAACGGCCGTATGATCGAGCACCAACAGCAGCACTGTCAGTACCATCGCCGTCAGTCCCGCCAACACGCGTTTGACTTCGTAGAGCATCTGATAGACTTCGAGATACGTGTTCGGCTCAATGATGCCAAGATCGCTTTCGTTGATGCTTGCTTTATCGTGCCCGATCATCTCGTATATCATCGTCGAAGCCGTTTCTGCCGTAAGCTCTCCCGTCGTCAGCAGTTGGATACGTTTATTGGGTACCAAATTCCCTTCTATCAAGCGATCGAGCATGGCTATCGTTTCGTCGATATCATCATCACGCATGTTCGGGATCGCGCCTGCAATAGACTGCATCTCGCCTGCAAGCGATGCGATGTCGGCTTCGGCAAGCGCACGAAGCCCTCTCTCTGCCTGTGCGAGCGACGCTTGTACACGCCCTGCATCGAAGCCTTCCAACGCAGCGATTGCCCGTCTTGTATTGTCTGTCATCTCACCGAAAAACTGCTCGATCTTCTCCGCTTCTTGTGTTCGCGTATGAAATTCATCAAGATACGTACCGAGCGTGACCATATGCTGTTCGACTTCGGCAAGCGATGTTTTGGCTTCGCGCACATCGCGACTTGCCCACGAAACGAGCGTCAACCATCGTCCGACATTATCGACGGCTTTCGTTGCGCGTGCCAGATCGTCACGGAGCTTTGTCGTATCGGCACGCGCTGCTTCGCCCGATGCCTCGCTGATGGCTGCGGACAGTTTTTCCATCTCACTTGCCGCACTTTGAATAGCTGACAGTTTCGCATCGTAGTCGTTCAGTATTGCCTCCGCCTCTTTGATGAGAACATTGATATCCTGCCCGCTCTGCGGCAAGACCGCAGACAGCTCTCCGATCGAGCCGATCGTCTGTGTGAGCCTCAAACGCGGGTTATCCGTTATCGCATCGCCAACGAGCGTTTCTTCTGTCTGTTCATCAAATCGGTACACGACAGCATTCACACCGATATCCTCTGCATCGCCTGCCGTGATGTTTGCTCTCGCTGTTTTGCCTTGAACGGCTGTTACACGCGCTGTTACGTTTCCGGTATCACTTTTGAGCGAAACGATATCACCGACAGACAGTCGCTTTCCTTCCGCCAATGTTATCGTCACGTTCGACCGATACAGCGATAAGAATCGTTTCATCTCGGACAGTACGTTTCTGAGGCGTGCCTCTTCACCACGCTCTTCATCAACAGATACATAGCGAACGAAGTCGGGGCGATATTTCGTATGAAGTTGGCGCGCCATCTCTTCGCCCAATCTTGCAGGTGAAGAAGGTTCTGCTCCGACAGGGAATCTGATTTCTATGACACGATGGGCGGTAAGGATGCGGGCGGCTTCTTCTTGTAAACGCGCGCTGTCTGCCATATCGCGTATCATCACATGAATAGTCGGCCCGTCAAGAAAGACGAACCGTACTCCTTCAAGTCCTTCGAGTTCACGGCTGAGAAGTTCGAGTGCTCCTTGCGGTACACCACGGATACTAAATCGCGGTTCACTGATGATGCTGAGCCCTGCCGCACCCGGCAGGACGGAAAAGTAAGAGTCGATACGCTCGTAGACAGCTTTTGATTTATATGCATCGGGAATCGCAACAAAAAAGTTCGCCCGCCCGCCAATGACAGGTGCTTCTTGATAGTGCCCGCCCGCAAAGTGTTGTGATAGCACCTCTTCTAAGACAGGCTTGGCTTCTTCTTTTTTCTCTTCTTGTACTTGTACGATAAAATCATACTCTCCGTATTCCCCGACAAGGCTGTCCATCGTACTGTGAAAATATCCGTTCGCTACTTCGGCAATAAGATTGGATACAGCCGTACCGAGAAAGATGCTGATAACGAGGAGCAGTATGAGTTTTTTGCCGATCATCATAGTTATCTCACGCCCTTTATTCATCCGCTTAGACTATGGTATATCTTGCCCGAACAGACGAGAGATTATCAATCGCAAGCAAAAGAAAAAGCAGACCTTACCAAGGTCTGCTTTTGATCTTATCAATATGTGAAG
>JAFSAX010000093.1 GCA_017442105.1 Selenomonadales bacterium
ACCCTATACACAAAAAGAGCGCATACAGCCTTGTATACGCTCTTCTTTATATTCTGTCAGATGTCATGATGTTCTGCACCGAGCAGACCGTGATCGAGTGCATATTGTACCATTTCGGATTTGCGGCTGAAACCAAGCTTGCCGAAAATACGCGTCTTGTACGTGTCGACCGTCTTAAGGCTAAGACCAAGCTGTTCTCCCGCTTCCGACAGCGAGTATCCGCGCACCAACAATTTCAATACTTCTATCTCACGTTTACTCAGTATCATATACGGATCGGGTTTCTCGTCCGCATGCAAAAATGCATTGACCATCAGCATCGCATGCTTACTGCTCAAGTATATCTGTCCCGACATGACAGTACGGATCGCCGCCAAAAGTTCCGATGCCGTGGCACTTTTTTCAATGTAGCCCGATGCACCACTCGTCATCGCCCATTTGACGTACTGTTCTTCGCCGTGCGAAGACAACACCAGCATATGAAAATCATGGTCTTTGTCTTTCAGTTGTCTTAAGACATCAATACCGCTCATATCGGGCATCGTAATGCCAAGTATCAACAGATCAATAGATAATTCATCAACAAGTGCAAGAGCCTCGTATCCACTCCCTGCTTCACCGACGATTTCTATTCCTTCTGCTTCCAAAATGTGCTTCAGACCATCACGTACAATCGCATGGCCATCAGCTAGGACAACTCTTATCTTCTCATTCTCCAACGTTTGTCCCCCCCCAATGGTCATTCATCTTTCTCAGTTGTCTACTTGCAAACCATTACCTGTATAGCGGCAGTTGATCTTGCTGACCGACCGAGAAGAGAACATGGTATATTTTCTTCTATAATATTGTTACACTCATTCTCTTCTTTCTCTTATCGTATAATTATACCACACCTTGTATTTTATTTCCATCTATTCTTCCCATAAATCATTATTATTCTTATTTTTCATACATATACAAAAAGCCATTCCTATATCTAATTTTGCATACTCATAGGGTCTGTCCACACACCATCGTGTTGGCGACCGATATGGAGCGTCATATTTTCTTGCATCACACCGATAGCGGTACCTGCTCCGATACGTGCTCCAACAGATGCGCTGACGTCGGCGAGCGGTTCATATCTCCAAAGGTCTTTCCCGCTTTTCACTTCGACAGCGTATCCGCCCGCGACCTGTTCCACTCGATGCACTGTACCGCCCCTGACGATGCGCACTTGTTCGCCTTGCGCATATGCAATATCAACGCCGCTGTGATACCGCCAAGTACCGTTCTCTTCCTGCCAGCCGAACCCGCGAACGACACTTCTCATCGGCAGACCAATCGCATCTGTCGTTTCTGTTAAGCCTTGTGTATGTAGCTTGCTCCCCTCGGCAAGCGTTTCCGCATGCGTTGCGATTCCCTCATCATTTACCGCAAGTGCCTCTTCACGCTCCGCAAGTGTTGGAGCGTATTTTGGAGATACGTCACTATTCGATGTGACTTTTACCGACGCCTGCTCATGCTCCGCACTCACATTCACTTTCTCTTCCGGCATCTTTGTCCCCTCTGTCCACTTATTCTGCATGATAGCCGTCTTATCTGCCTCTTTTGCCGTCATCGCACAGAAGATCATCAGACAGACTGCCATGCAGACGATCGCATGATATCTCCATGTTTTCTTTTTCATAGTGACTCACCTCATGGCCAGTATGCCCAGCCATGTGATGCTATATGCGTTTTACTTTCTCGATCGGCTGAACGGCGATGCCTTGATAATAATGCATGAGGATATCACGGTACGAGTAGCCTGCCTTTGCCATACCGTTGGCACCGTATTGGCATAAACCGACGCCATGCCCGTAACCGACTGTCGTGAAGATGATACTATCTCCATCGACTCTCGCGGTGAAATTCGCCGAACGCAGAGCGAGCTTACCGCGCACATCATAGCCTGCATAATTTTGTCCGCCGATGCGCACTAAGTCGGCACGACCCGATTCTGTCCGATTGACGACGTGCACGATATCACTACCGTCTGCACTTGCCGCCATAATGGTTGCTTCTTCGCCGAGATTTGCCGCAATGTCGGTGAAAGGAACACGCTTTTCTTCACGATAACGCGGTGCATCCGAATCCCAATCGCAGCGGACGCTGACGAGATACGGAAGAGCCTTGTCCCAGACTTCCTGCGACGAGGCTGTACGTCCACCGCAACTGCTGTGATAGAGTGCGCGTATCAGCTTGCCATCATACGTCGCGACCTCTCCTGCTGTGGCTCTGACAGCACGTCGGAGTTTCTCACGATATGTGTCGTACTTGTCGCCCCACTTCTCGCGTTGTTTCGCTTCGCCGATATACGCCTGATGGACGCGATAGTCGGTGCTGACATCAGCTCCCTTGTATCCGCGTCCGCCATAGCGCACCATATGCGCCGCGGCATACGTTCTCGCCGCCACCGCCTGCGCCTTGAGCGATTCCTCCTCGAACGCGGCAGGCATCTCCGCAGCAAGCGCACCGACGAGATAGTCGTCCATCGTCATCTCCTCGATGCTGTCTTTTTCATGCAGATAAACACGAATCTTCCCGGTATCTTCTCTCATCGGTTCACGCTCCGTATCAACGATGACAAGCGGTATAACGAGCATCATGCCCACGAGCAGTACTACTGCCATCAGAATCGTACGTTTCACATCCAGTCCCCCTTCGTTCATTGTTATGCACGAAAGGGTCTGTCTATACATAAAAAAAGAACCCATCTTATAAGATAGGTTCTTTCACGTTATTCTTCGATTCTTGTAATATCTGCGCCGAGTCCGCGAAGTTTTTCGACCAGTTCATCGTAACCGCGGTCGATATGATGGAGATTGGTGATCTCCGTTTCACCGTCAGCCACAAGACCCGCGAGTACCATTGCCGCACCTGCACGAAGGTCGGTCGCTTTGACAGGACAGCCTTTGAGCTTCTCTACGCCTTCGACATACGCGCTGCTGCCTTCAATACGGATATTGGCACCCATACGATTGAGCTCATCAACGTGCATGAAGCGGTTTTCAAACACCGTTTCTTTTACCACGCCTGTCCCACGCGCGACAGCCAGCATCGCCATGAACTGCGCCTGCATATCGGTCGGGAATCCGGGATACGGAAGCGTCTTGATATCGGCCGCACGAAGATTGCCGTCAGAGTAGACGCGGATACCGTTGATATCTTCTTCTACATTGACACGCGCTTCTTTGAGTTTCGCGATCAGAGGTTTCAAATGTTCGCTGATAGCATTTTCGATATATACATCGCCGCCCGTCATTGCCGCCGCGATCATATATGTCCCTGCTTCAATGCGGTCGGGGATAATGGTATGCGTCGCTTTTCTGAGCTGCTTGACCCCATCGATCTTGATAACATTCGTACCTGCACCGCGCACTTTGGCTCCCATCACGTTGAGGAAGTTGGCAAGATCGATGATCTCCGGTTCCTGTGCAGGATTTTCAATGATCGTCTGACCTTCGGCAAGCGATGCCGCCATCATGATGTTCTCCGTTGCACCAACGCTCGGGAAATCAAGATAGATACGCGCGCCTTTGAGTCCATTCGGAGCTTTCGCTGCGATATAACCACTGCCGATGTCGATCTCGGCACCAAGTGCTTCGAAGCCCTTCAGATGAAGATCGATCGGGCGTGTACCGATCGCACAGCCGCCGGGGAGCGATATCTTCGCTTCGCCTTCGCGTGCAAGGAGCGGGCCGATCACGAGGAACGAAGCGCGCATTTTGCGAACAAGCTCATACTGCGCTTCACACGTTGTAAGCGTCGTACTGTCTACCGCCAAAATGTTGCCCGGTCGATATTCTACTTGTGCGCCGAGTTGACGAAGCACTTCCGAGATGGTGCGCACATCCTGAAGATTCGGTACTTCTTCCAAGATGCTCGTCGTACCGTTCAAAAGCGTCGCCGCTATAATTGGCAATACTGCATTTTTGGCACCGCTGATCTTCACTTTGCCAACGAGGCGATTGCCACCTTTTACGATTAGTTTGTCCATTTGTTCCTCCCACTGCCGTACAGTGCCTTCTATCGTTCGGGGATATCAATATTCCATCATCAAAAGCGGTGTACCGAGATAAACCATGGTATCTTCTCCGCTTTCTCTGAGTGCGATATTCACATTCACTTGTTCCCCACTCAATTGTACCGCGCCTGCTATCTGCGGTGCATACGCCGTACAAGTTACGTATCGCTTGCTATTCTGTATCGTGATCATCTGCGCACCGAGATGCGTCAGTATTTTTTCTATATGATCCGTTTTTTCTTTACATTTTAGTTTACCACTAATACGGCCACGCAAGCAAGTATTTCTTGCCATCTTTCCGCCAAAATTTTCTCCCGCACGCATTATCTCTTCCGCCCGCTCTGCCAGTTTTGCCTGATCGCTCTTCGCACCCGTCAACCGTACCGACAGACAGACTTCTCTCCCTTCGTTACCGCATCGATTTTCTGCAACGACGACTGCCATCATACTGTCTTGCCTTAGACAGCTTCTTCTTATCATGCGTCTTCCGCCGCGCATCTCCTCATACGATGACATGCACGCGCCATCAAGTGCAGCGATCGCATCGGCAAGTTCTTCTTGCTTCTCTTTATCACCTGCCAAATGATCGAATCGTCCCCACATGTCGATCGTAACCATATCGACCTTCGCACCGACCGATTCTACCGCGCTTATCATCGGCATCTCGACTGCTTCTGCCCTGCCGCGGTTTCCATATGTACCGCCAATGAGCGCCAGCAATATAACCGCCACTACCCATACTCTCCACATAGTTTGTCCCATCATTCGTTTCACCATATATCCCCCACTTTCATTTCCTACATATTCATGGTTGCCCGATGATAGAACTTTTAAACACAGAAAAATCCCGACTATCCGTGCAGACGAAAATCATCTGTACGTACAGTCGGGATAACTGCTTTACATCAAACCCGAACGGTCGGTTGGCATATAATATTTGATCGGCACTGCATTTTGATATGGCACAATCTCTGCCTCAGACAATGTTTGTTCAACCAATCGATCGCCAACAACCATATATTTTACGCCCCTTGTACCTTCTCTCGTTCGATGGATACGTAAAAATACATTCGGCTCATTGGTCACATAGATATTGGAGTGTCCTGTCGAAAGTGCTGTAACATAACGCGCTTGTCCTGTCGCCATATCTACCGTCAGCAGAATGTCCCGATGATCTCCCGCACATGTCCCTAAACACAAAAACATCTCGGAAATACCGTCTTGGTTAATATCATGCATTTGATATGGCAGGGCCGGCACATCTCCGTTCCACTCCCTCATACGCTCAAGATAATCGAGAATCTTATTGTACTCATCCTTCCATGTCTGAAGACCATACTGACCCTGTCTGTTCTCACTTACAAAAGATCGCACACCGCGTTTCGCACTCGCCGTGTCTTTCCCCATATAGACAAATATATTTGCAGGGTCATCCAGTTCAAAAAACGCATTTTGCAAAAAATACATCTCTGCCCAAACTTCATGCCCGTATTCATTGTGATGCGTTATATGCGGATAGTCAGCATGATAAAACTGATCGATCATCATAAACGCAGAATCATCGAAACGCTCGCTATATCCATAGCGAAACTTTCCGTCAGCGAATTCATAATACTTGAATTGCTTAAATGGCGGGGCTTCACAAGCATCTGTATCGATATCTCCCCATACACCTGCCGCAACGCGATTAAATGCAGTAAGGTCTTGTATATCACCACGATTCGCTTCCGCCGCGCTCATCGCCCCTCCAACACCTGTCAATGACATCAATAAGCATCCGATAATACCGCCGTGGCACAGATTTTGATATAATCGCTTTTTCCTCCACTTCTTGCCAAAAATCATGATATTACCCCCTCTTTTCTTCAAAATCCGTTCCGCACTACTTCTGTTATCAATTATACGGCCAGTATCATAGTGCGGTCAATTACACATCTCATTTTGCAAGACATCATCAAATGACAAAAGCGAGATAAGTCACAAGGAGCTTATCTCGCTTTTGTCATCTCACATATTTTTCTTTTACGAGGAGTCGCATTTTCGCGCGTTCCAAGGATGCCAAAGCTCTGGCTATATCAAGTCCTTCCTGCCGTTCGGCGAGGCGTTTTTCGGCACGGGCGCGAGAGTTTTCTGCACGCTCTGTGTCGATGTCCTCAGGTCGTTCTGCCGAGGTAGCAAGGATGGTGACTTTATCGGGCTGTACTTCGAGGAAACCACCGCTGACGGCGAATATTTCGTCGCCGTTTTCGGTGCGAATGGTGACGGGGTGTATTTTGAGTGCGCCGATGAGGGGCGTATGCCCTCTGAGCACTCCGATATCGCCGGCGATCGTTCTTGCAAGGACGAATGTGCTGTCAGCCGAGTAGATGATGCCTTGCGGTGCGACGATATCAACGCGGAATGTATTCGCCATACGTTATTCCCCCTTCAGCGATTTTGCCTTTTCTACTGCTTCTTCGATGGTGCCTACCATGTAGAAGGCAGCTTCGGGGAGGTCGTCGTGTTTGCCTTCGAGAATTTCTTTGAATCCGCGAATGGTGTCTTTGAGCGGTACGTATTTACCCTGCATGCCTGTGAATGCTTCGGCAACGGAGAACGGCTGACTGAGGAAACGCTGGATCTTGCGCGCTCTGTCTACGGTCAGGCGGTCTTCGTCGGAGAGTTCTTCCATACCGAGGATGGCGATGATGTCTTGGAGTTCTTTGTATCGTTGGAGGATTTCCTGTACACCGCGCGCGACAGAGTAGTGTTCTTCACCGATGATGTTCGGGTCCATGATACGAGAGGTGGAGTCGAGCGGGTCGACTGCCGGATAGATGCCGAGTTCTACAATCTTACGCGACAGAACCGTCGTTGCATCGAGATGGGCGAAGGTCGCCGCCGGTGCAGGGTCGGTAAGGTCGTCGGCAGGAACATAGACTGCCTGTACGGAGGTGATGGAGCCTTTTTTCGTCGAGGTGATGCGTTCCTGGAGCGCACCAACGTCGTTGGCGAGTGTCGGCTGATACCCTACGGCAGACGGCATACGGCCGAGGAGCGCGGATACTTCCGAGCCTGCCTGAATGAAACGGAAGATGTTGTCGATGAAGAGGAGCACGTCCTGTCCTGCGACATCACGGAAGTATTCTGCCATGGTGAGGCCTGTGAGGCCGACGCGCATTCTGGCTCCCGGCGGTTCGTTCATCTGTCCGTATACAAGGGCGGTCTTATCGATAACGCCCGATTCTTTCATTTCGTTCCAAAGGTCATTGCCTTCGCGAGTACGTTCGCCGACACCTGCAAATACAGAGTAACCGCCGTGTGCCGTGGCGATGTTATGGATGAGTTCCATGATGAGGACTGTTTTGCCTACGCCCGCACCACCGAAAAGGCCGATCTTACCGCCTTGTGCGTACGGTGCGATGAGGTCAACGACTTTGATACCTGTTTCCATGATCTCAGTCGTCGTTTCTTGTTCTTCGAATGTCGGAGCCGGTCTGTGGATCGGCCAATAGTCCGATGCTTTTACTTCGGCAGGGTCGTTGTCTACCGCTTCGCCGAGTACGTTGAATACTCTGCCGAGCGTACCGTCGCCGACAGGTACTTTGATCGGTGCGCCGGTATCACGTGCCGCCATACCGCGACGCAGACCGTCTGTGGACGACATGGCTACGGCACGGACGACATGGTCGCCCAAGTGCTGCATGACTTCGACTGTCAGCTTGATGTCGTGCTGTTCGTTTTTATCTTCTATTACGATCGCGTTGTAGATAGCAGGAAGCTCTTGTCCTTGAAACTCAATGTCAACGACAGGCCCGACTACCTGCACGATTTTTCCCATAGTCATTCGCGTAATCCCTCCTTACTTCAGTGCGTCCGCACCGCCGACGATCTCGGATATCTCGTTCGTGATCGCGGCTTGGCGTACTTGGTTATAGTAGAGTGTCAACTGCGAGATCAGTTCTTCTGCGTTGTCTGTTGCCGAACCCATTGCTGTCATGCGTGCGCCGAGCTCGCTGGCTGCCGATTGCAGGAGTGCCGCATAGACGGTCATCTCGAGATACTTCGGCAAGAGGACGGCAAGCACATCTTCGGGCGATGGCTCAAACAGGTATTCGCCTTGCGGTTTTGCTTTCGCATCACCAAGCACATCGTCGAGCGGAAGAAGCCTCACGATCGTCGGCTCGACTTTGATCGGCGAATAGAATTTGGTATATGCCAGATATATTTGATTGCACTCGCCCGTAAGGAACAGGTGCGTGATCTCTTTGGCGATCATTCGCGCATGGTCGTAGTTCGGCTTTTCACTGAATCCGATATGCGCATGAACGACGTTATATTCGCGCCGTTTGAAATAGTCTGCGCATCTGCGTCCGACTACGACGAGCGGTGTGGCTGTCGTGACCTCGGGCGTGACTGCCTTGACGAGGTTCGACATATACGCGCCTGCCAACCCTTTGTCGGCAGACAAGACGACGAACAGTTTTTTCTCATCGGTGCGTTTTTCCATCAGCGGATGTGATGCCGATGCGTTTGATGCGGCAAGGCTTGCGAGTACCGAGCGCATTTTTTCGGCATACGGTACGCTGGCACCTGCCATTTCCTGCGCACGGCGAAGTCGCGCTGTGGCGACCATCTTCATGGCCTTGGTGATCTGCTGCGTGCTGACGACGCCCTTGATGCGCCGTTTGATATCTTGTGCGCTGGGCATTCAGATCACCCCTTCGCTCTCGATTTGGTACCTGCCAGGAATATTTCTTTGAATTCGTTGGCAGCTTTTATGATAGCTTCTTCGAGCGATGCGTCGAGTTTTTTCTCGTCGGCGATCTTCTGCGCGATCTCTGCATAGTTCGCTCTCATGTAAGCAAGATATTCTTTTTCGAACGTGACGACATCGTGGAGTGCTACATCGTCAAGCACACCTTTGGTCGCTGCGTAGAGTACCAATACTTGTTCTTCGACAGGCATCGGTGCGTATTGTACTTGTTTCAAGATCTCGGTCATGCGCGCACCGCGTTCGAGCTGTGCTTTCGTCGCCGCGTCAAGGTCGGAGCCGAACTGCGCAAACGCCGCAAGCTCGCGATACTGTGCAAGATCAAGACGAAGACGGCCGACGACTTGTTTCATCGCTTTTACCTGCGCGCTGCCACCGACACGCGATACGGAAAGACCTGCGTTGATAGCAGGACGGATACCCGCGTTGAACGCTTCTGTTTCCAAGATGATCTGTCCGTCTGTAATGGAGATGACGTTCGTCGGAATATACGCCGATACGTCGCCCGCAAGCGTTTCAATGATCGGAAGTGCCGTAATGGAACCACCGCCAAGTTCATCGGAGAGTTTTGCCGCACGCTCTAAGAGGCGAGAGTGCAAGTAGAATACGTCGCCCGGGTATGCCTCACGTCCCGGCGGACGACGGAGAAGAAGCGACATGGCACGATATGCTGCCGCGTGTTTCGAAAGGTCATCGTATACGCAAAGAACGTGACCGCCTTTACGCATAAAATATTCACCGATGGCAACACCCGAGTACGGTGCAAGGTACTGGAGCGGTGCACTGTCCGATGCCGTTGCCGCAACGACGATGGTGTAGTCCATCGCACCGCGTTCTTCGAGCGATTTTACGACACGTGCAACGGTCGAGGCTTTCTGCCCGATCGCAACGTAAATGCAGATAACGTCTTTGCCCTTCTGGTTGATGATGGTATCGACTGCGATAGCCGTTTTGCCCGTACCGCGGTCGCCGATGATAAGCTCACGCTGACCGCGACCGATCGGCACGAGTGCGTCGATCGCCTTCAGACCTGTCTGAAGCGGTTCTTTTACCGACTGACGATCTGCGATGCCCGGTGCGGGATATTCGACAGGACGCGACTCTGTCGTTTCGATCGCACCTTTTCCGTCGATCGGCTGACCGAGTGCATTGACGACACGACCGATCATCGCTTCGCCAACAGGCACTTCCATGATACGACCCGTACGTCTGACAGTCGCACCTTCTTTGATGATCGTATCGCCGCCGAGGATTACGCCCCCGATATTATCCTGTTCAAGGTTCTGTACCATCCCGTAGACGCCGCCTTCGAACGCAAGGAGTTCGCCTGCCATTGCTTTTTCCAGACCATGGATACGTGCGATGCCGTCACCGACCTCGATGACCGTACCCACATCATCTACGTTCAGGTTTACTTGATAATTCTGTATCTGTTGTTTTATGATAGCCGTTATTTCTTCCGGTCTCATTTTCATAATTCATCTGTCACCCCACTTTTGCCAAAGTCGGCCTGCATCAGAGCATCTTTGAGCTCTGCGAGCTGCCGTTTCACACTGCCGTCAAGAAGCGTATCGCCCATCTGCACGACAAGACCGCCGAGAAGCGACGGATCGACTGACTGCGTAAGAACGACTTCTTTTCCGCTGCGTTTTTTGAGTGCCTGCGTAAGACGCGCCGCCTCACTCTCCGTGAGAGCCATCGCCGAACGAACGTGCGCTTCTATGATACCGCGTGCTTCATACGTCAGATCTTTATACGCTTGCGCGATATCGGCAAGCATCGTCTCACGACGTTTGTCTATGAGATATAAAAGTATCTTCTGCGTCAATTCGCCAACTTCCGCAGCGAATATCTCTTTCACGACTTCTTTTTTCGCATCACGCGGCGTGCTCGGATGATCGAGAAAGATCGCCAGATCGCGCTGACCTTCGATCGTATCGGCAACCATACAAAGATCTCTGCCGATCTCGTCTATCGCCTGCGCATCTTCTGCCAGCTCAAATATTGCCTGCGCATATTTCATCGCGATCGGATTTTTTAGCATGGCAGACCACCCGATCCATCCTTGTCGAGCTCATCGATGAATCGCTCTACAAGCGCGCTGTTCTTCTGCGCATCGAGATTTTCAGAGAGCACCTTCGATGCCGCCAGCGTCGAAAGCGATACCACTTCACGACGAAGCTCTGCAAGCGCTCTCTGTTTTTCAAGCGCGATCTCTTCTCTTGCCGATGCCAGCATACGAGCCTGTTCGCGTTTGGCTTCAGCGAGAATCGCATCACGGCTTTCTTTTGCCGTACGCTCTGCTTTGGCAACGATCGCCTGCGCTTCCGCGCGAGCCTGTGCCAACTGCGCTTTATACTCGGCTTTCATCGCTTCTGCTTCTTCGCGCTCTTTTTGCGCCGAAGCAATACTGCCTTCGATCGCGGCGCGACGTTCTTCCAGTATCTTCATCAAAGGCTTATAGGCAACCTTCGTCAAGATCGCTACCAGGATCAAAAAGTTTATTACTTGCGCGACCAATGTCGCATTGATATCTACCAATTATCGCACCTCCTGTCATCAGGCGTTACGTACGCCCACTTTGCTCCTTAGATAAACGGATTCGCATAGAGCAAAATGATCGCGATAACGACAGCGATAATAGGAACGGCCTCGATCAAACCGACCGAGATAAGCATATTCACAAGAAGCGTACCTTTCGCTTCCGGCTGACGAGCAATACCTTCCAAGAACTTGGACGTAACAAGACCATTACCGATACCCGCACCAACTGCGGCCAAACCTGCTGCAATACCTGCACCGATCAAAGCGGCTACTACCATCATTTCCATAAATAAAATCCTCCTTTATTTCCCTTCAAAAATAAATTTCTTATCAATGTTCTTCACCGATCGCTTCGCCGATATAAGACATCGACAGCATCGTGAAGATAAATGCCTGAACAGCACCAACGAATACGCTGAACGCCAGCCATACGATATTCGGAACAGGGAACCACATCGGAACAAGAAGTCCCAAGATGATGATAAGCACTTCCCCGGCCAAGATATTACCGAACAGACGGAACGAAAGCGTGATCGGCTTGGCGATCTCTTCGACTACCTTGATGACGACAAACGGAGCGAACGGCTTGAAGAAGCTCTTTAAATGTTCACCGCGCTTGTACATCAGACCCAAGCTGTGAAGCATGATAACGACCATGAGTGCCATACCGAGCGTCGTATTGAGATCCGCCGTAGGCGATTTGAACGTCGGAACAAGCCCCAACCAGTTGGCTATCAGCAAAAATAAGAACAGTGTAATGAAGAGCGGTGCCAACTTCTTGCCTCTCGGCCCCATCGTCGATTCGATCTGCCCCAAGAGAGCCGTCACGACCATCTCCAAGATAGTCTGCCAACCGTGTGGCACGATCGACAACATTCTGGTCGCCAAGACTGCTATCACGATAACGATCCCCATCGTGATCCATGTCATAATGAGCGTATCGAGATGAAACGTCAGACCCATCACTTCTATCAGATCATGACTCCCGATATGTTCTGTACCACTATGTCCCATATATTCACCACTCCTTTCTTTCTTATTTATTATTCACGCCATATATATGACGCAAGTAAGCTATCCTTTGCCTAGAGAACGCATACCGCCGAGAAAAGCCCTCGTCGTCTGCACCGCATACAGCCCGATCACACCGACCGCACACGACGCAAAGAAAATTCGTGACACCTGCGCCGCAAACACGAGTACCAGCGCGACGAACGCGAACCGCATGATAAATCCGACTCGCATAAACATCATCGCCTTCTCTACGCTCATCTCTGCCGCGCGACTAAGACGCATCGCAAGCAAAATATAATGCACCGCACCACTCGCACATCCGAGTGCAAAACCTGCCAGCCACGAAGACAATCCCACAAGATAGAATATCCCGCTCCCGACAAGCCAATAAAGCGCGACACCAATCAGCGTACCTCTTATCTCTTGTCTGAATTCTTTCATACACATCTCCTGCTACTTGAGCTTCATCACGCGGCAGTAGATACTACGCATCGCGCATCCGATACCCAAAAGCGCACCCATCACCGTACCGAACGGCTGAACTCCCAAAAAATAGTCAGCCCCCCTGCCAAGCCCGACACCGACTGCGATAAAAGCGGCCGCCTCTATCCCCAGTCCCGTCGCGATCGACAAAGCCTGCATCAGTGAGCGATCATTTTGTTTCATCATCAACCACTCCCATCACCTGCATTCTGCTTCGTCTACGGTTACATTTCTTAGTATGCCATTCTTTTCTGTTCTTGTACCAAAAAGAATGACTAAAATATTTTTAGACTATTTTTTAATTTCTAACAAAAACGAAGGATTCCTTGTGAAAATCGATTTTTTTCTCTATTTTTATCAAAACAAACCACGTTTTCACAAACGTCTGCGTCCCTCTCTTGATAAATGATTTACCAACTTTATGCATAAGTTTCCCTTATGATATCATACATCATGTTTATTTTCAATCTATTTTTATCGTGTATACAATGTATACCTAATTATATATTGTATACATAACACAGTATACAATATATCCAATTCATTTTATCATATTTCATTCGTTTATGCAAACGATTCCTGTTCGTTATCGGTCATTTTTTCTTTACTATTATATTACCGCACATAGTCCATTTTGGCAAATATTTCATTCTTATTTACTTTTTGATATCAAAAAAGACCTTCTTTCAAAGAAGGTCTTTCATTTTTCTTATTCGAATCGTGCAGGGCGCGGACGCGAGTTATCTTTATCCCACAAGATCGCCTGTACGATACGTTCGGAAGCAAGACCGTCGCCGTACGGGTTGCACGCTTCGGCCATCGCGAGGTAGGCTTCACGGTCGGAGAGGAGCAGATGTGCTTCGCTGTAGACACGCTCTTTGTCTGTGCCGATAAGTTTGACAGTACCTGCGGCGATGGCTTCGGGACGCTCTGTCGTATCTCTGAGGACGAGGACAGGTTTACCGAGTGCAGGTGCTTCTTCTTGAATACCGCCCGAGTCGGTAAGTACGAGATACGAGCGTGCCAAGAGGTTGGCGAACGGTTCATAGTCTAGCGGATCGATGAGGTGGACACGCTCGGTGCCGCCGAGTTCTTCGGCAACGACTTCGCGCACGAGCGGATTCTTGTGCATCGGGAATACGATCTCTACGTCAGAGAAATCTTTGACAAGACGCGCAAGTGCCTGATATACGTGGCGCATCGGTTCGCCGAGATTTTCGCGGCGATGCGTCGTAACGAGGATGACCTTTCGTCCTTCGTAGTCGATGTTTTGGAGAACGGGATGATCGAACGTATAGTCTTTGTTGACTGTTTTGAGAAGCGCATCGATAACAGTGTTGCCCGTAACGAATACGTTCATACCTGTGATATTTTCCTCAGCAAGGTTCGCTTCTGCCGTAGAAGTCGGCGCGAAATGAAGGTCTGCAATAGCACCCGTGAGCTTACGATTCATCTCTTCGGGATACGGAGAATACTTGTTATGCGTGCGAAGACCTGCTTCAACGTGACCGACCTTGACCTGATGATAGAAGGCGGCAAGTGCGCCGGCAAACGTCGTCGTCGTGTCGCCGTGTACCAAAATAATGTCGGGTTTTGCTTCGGCAAGAACTTGATTAAGACCGTTCATTGCTTTCGATGTGATATCAAAGAGAGTCTGTCCTTTCGCCATAATATCGAGATCATAGTCCGGTACGATACCGAAAAGACCGAGTACCTGATCGAGCATCTCACGATGCTGTGCCGTGACGGCTACGATCGTTTCTATCTCTTCTGCATGTTTTTTGAGCTCGAGTACAACAGGAGCCATTTTGATCGCTTCGGGACGTGTGCCGAAGACTGCCATGACTTTTAACTTCGCCATTTGTTTACCCCTTTCTGTCCTACAACCATATCATCCTATGTAATAACAAAAGCAGACACCGCGCATGGTGCCTGCTTCTCTTTTTAGCCTTCTGCCGATTGTCTGCGGTCGGTTTTGAGTACGCCAATCTTTCTCGCACCGAATACCGCCAAGATAAGCAGAGCCACTACGATACCACAGCCGACCAATACGCTGACTTCCGTCAACAAAAATGCGCTGATACCAAGACAACAGCTAATGCCGTACATCAACCATACGGCTTGTTTCTGCGACAAGCCCATCGCCAGTAAACGATGGTGCAGATGCCCTTTGTCGGGCTTGAAGATCGGTTCGCCGCTCAACTTGCGTCGCACGATCGCAAACGCTGTGTCGAGGATCGGAAGACCGAGTGCCACGATGGGCACGATAAGCGCGATCGTTGCCGCACTCTTGACAGCCCCGATGATGGATACTGCCGCCAGAACGTATCCGAGGAACATGCTCCCCGTATCACCCATGAATACTCTGGCAGGATTCATGTTATAACGAAGGAATCCGATCGCACTGCCCGCAAGCGATATCAAGAGCATCGCCACGACCATGTTTCCCATATCTGCCGCGATAAAGAATATCGACAGCGCTGCGATCGTCGAAACACCTGCCGCCAACCCATCAAGACCGTCGATGAGATTGACCGTGTTCGTAAGTCCCACGATCCAGAATATCGTGATGGGAATCGCAAGCCATTCAAAATAGATAAGCTCACCGCTGAACGGATTCATCACCCAATCAATACGAATATCAAAAAATAACAGCGTCGCCGCCGCTACGATCTGACCGACCAGCTTGACCTTCGCCGCCAGCTGATACAGATCGTCCAAAATACCGACTGCCACGATCACAGTACTACCTATTAAAAGCCCCATTACTTGCTGGCTGAAAGGCGCCGTCGCCAAGACTGCCGCCACAAAAGCCACGTAGATCGCAAGACCGCCCATACGAGGTATCGGCTCACGATGTACCTTGCGTGCATCGGGTGCATCCATCGCACCCACTCTGATCGCCAGTTTGATCGCCATCGGTGTCAGAATATACGAAGCAAGCAAAGCAATGAGGAAAGCTGCCACATACGGCTGCATCGCATACACCTCACTTCTATGCAATATATCAATTTTACAGCAGGCATACTGCTATGTCAATTAAAATACAGGTTCAATATCACTCTTTTTCCCAATCGTCTGCGCCACGCTTCCCGGCGACCAATACCCCTTCTGCGCCAACTTATCGACATGGCTTTTTAAGCATCTGCGAAGATCGATACGATATCGCTTCGACAAAATATAAAACATCGTAAAACAACATTGTGCAATATCGAGAAGCTCCTCGCCGCAGCCTTCCATCGCCTCCTGCTCGCCGATTCTCTCACGCTCGCCCGATGCACCGCGTTTCTTGCCGACGAACTGCGTCAGCTCGCCGACCTCCTCTTGGATCTTGCAGACAGTCTTCAACAGCGTCACATTCGCGATACCGAGATGCGGAAGCGCAAGCTGTTTGAACCCCGCATTATCAACGATGCGATAATTCTGCTGACGGTCAAACAGATAACCCTTCTTCTCGAGCTTATTCAAGTGACGTACCATCCATTCATCAATAGAGAACGAATACTTCTCCTCCAGCACGAACAGCATCGTCACACACGTCTGCGCAACGTCCAAAAGCTCCTGCACCACATCCGACAATAGCTCTCTCGCCTCGGGATTGTGATGGATACGAAACGCAGACTCCTTCTCGTACGGCAAGAACAAAAGAACACTGCGCGCCAATTCGCCACTCTCCTCCACGATCTTAAGGATCGTAGAATCCATCGACGGAGACAGACAATTCAGTTTTGGCAAATAGACATATTCCAGCATCTTCTGCTCCTTTTCTTACACAATACTTCATTCAAATTGTATCACACATCGCCTCGTTATTCAATTATTGAAAACTGTTTTCACCCCTATCTCACAGGAAAAACCTCCCTCTCACACGCCGCGAAATCATGACCGCCCGCACAATTCGCGTATAAAACGCACCTAAACGACCCAAACTAGCTGTAAAGACGACTTTACTCTATAATTTTTTAAAATTTACTTTTCACGTATATTTAGTAGGGTTGACAAAATATACATCTTGGGTTATGATAATAGTGAAAATAAACTTTGCTTGATGAAAGATATATAAAGGAGAGATTTATCATGGCATGTAACGTATCTCAGCAGCAAGAAGTCATTGAACAGGAAATGAAAGCTGCTCTCGGTAAAATCAAACATAAATTGCTCATCATGAGTGGTAAAGGCGGCGTAGGCAAAAGCACAGTTGCAACGAACCTCGCTGTATACCTCAGCGACCAAGGCTACAAAGTAGGCTTGATGGACGTTGATATCCACGGTCCGAGCGTATCGGGTCTTCTCGGTCTTACCAATATGAAGCTTTTCGCTGTTGAAGGCGGCAAAATTCAGCCGTTCCAATACAACGAAAACCTCAAAGTCGTATCGGTACAGGGCTTCCTTGATCAGCCGGACACGCCGATCATCTGGCGCGGTGCTGTTAAAATGGGTCTTATCGGCGAATTCCTCTCGGGCGTAGAATGGGGCGACCTTGATTTCCTCGTGATCGACTGCCCGCCGGGTACAGGCGATGAACCGCTTACGGTCGTACAGAAGATCGAGGACTGCAAAGCAGTTATCGTAACGACGCCGCAGGAGATCGCTCTCGCAGACGTTCGCAAATCGATCAACTTCTGTGCCAAAGCAGAAACAGAGATCGCAGGCCTTGTAGAAAACATGAGCGGTTTCGTATGCCCTGACTGCGGCTCCGTTCACAACATCTTCAAAAGCGGCGGCGGCATCATCACAGCGGCACAGTACGCTATCCCGTTCCTCGGCAGCCTTCCGATCGACCCGCAGGTCGTAGCAAACGGCGACGAAGGCAGAACGATGCTCACCCTCTCCTCGCAGACGAAAGAACGCATGGGCGAGATCGTGAAGAACCTCCTCGATCAGGTAAATAAATAAGAGGACGGCAAATATTGCAAAAAAGAAAGGCTTACTCCACAAGGGGTGAGCCTTTTTTGTGTTTTTATCTAAGATTATTTTCCTTGCGTATCAAAATCG
>JAFSAX010000094.1 GCA_017442105.1 Selenomonadales bacterium
GTAAATCTTTATTTATTTCTCTGAATTTCGCTTGATATCCTGTCTGTATACGAATATCTTTTACGATTTTATCCCCTGCGAACTCATTTATCTTCTTGATCAGCGTGCGTTTCATCATCAGAACTTGATGTGACCATACCGAACTGTCAGCATGTACGGTGAGTGTTCCACGTGAAAACTTGCCGCAAGATACGTGTCTTGCCACATCATCTCCCACGATGTCTTTCCAATAGTATTTGACCGATTGTTCAATATATTGTTTTTTCATGGCTTTCGTTTTAAATGATGAAAGCAAACTGTCTTTAATCGGAGATAGCATGAGAATCCATTAACGCTCCATTCTCAATATAGTAATACTTCCCTATTTTAAAATCAGGGAAATATTTGCGGTCGGTCGCAGTGATAAAGGTCTGTATTTTTTCTTTTATAAATAATAATAATTGAGAGCGTCGTTCATAGTCAAGTTCGCTCATCACGTCATCGAGAAGCAAAATAGGATACTCTCCGATCTCCGACTTGATATATTCAAGCTCGGAAAGCTTCATCGACAAGATGCCCGTGCGCTGCTGCCCTTGCGAGCCGAACGTTTTAAGATCGATACCGTTGACTTCTATCTTGAGGTCGTCGCGATGCGGACCGACACTCGTACTGCCCCTTATGATATCGAGCTGATGACGTTTTTTCAGTGATGCAAGATACCACTCAGCAGAAGGTATCTCCCCTTCTTCCAGTCCGTGCACGACATATGATATCTTGAGGCTTTCTTTTTCCTGCGTCAATCGTCTGTGCATCAGATTGGCAAGCATCGACAGCTTATCTACGGCTTCTTTTCGCTTCGTGACGATACGATGCGACATGACAGACAGCTGTTCGTCCCAGATATCGAGCATATCACTTTCCATATTCGATTCGCGCAATTTTTTGAGCATCGCATTTCTTTGCTGGACGATCTTGTTGTATTTGACAAGCATCTCATAATAGACACGATTGGCCTGCGATATCTCGATATCGAGGAATCTTCTTCTTTCCTGCGGAGCGCCTTTGATGAGCATCAAGTCTTCGGGTGAAAACAGCACGACATTGAGCGCACCCATTACCTCATTCGGCTTGACTTTCAGACCGTTATAGACGATCTCTCTTCGTTTATCTTTTTGGAACAAAAAAGACAGTTGATTATCAACCCCCATACGCGAGAAGTCTATCTGCACTTTCGCCTGTGTTTTATCCCAATGGATAAGCTCCTGATCGTTGTGCGTACGATGTGATCGACCGATAGCCGCATAATAGATGGCCTCTAATATATTTGTTTTCCCTTGGGCATTATGTCCCAAAAAGACGTTGATATTATCTTCGAATGATATCGTCAAATAAGGATAATTCCGATATTGATATAGTTTTAAATGATTGATCTTCATCGCAGTATCCTTTTATTCTTGAGCGATCTTGAATTCTCCCACATCAACGATCTTAAGAATATCGCCGACGTGAATCTGTCTGCGTTTTTCCGTAACGAGCGCACCGTTTAAATACACCATTTTATCATCCAAAAGAAAACGGACTTGGCCGCCCGTTTCGATGATACCTTCTTTTTTCAATAGCTGATCGAGCTGTATTTTTTCTGTTCTGATCGTGATCGTTTCCATCATAATATCTCCTTATCTGCGTACCGGTGTTACGATATAAACGTAATCTTCCGATCCTTCCGGTCTGATTCTAATGGGAGTCAATGTTTGATTGAGAGATATCTCTGTTTTTTCTGTATAAATATTCTTTAAGATATCGCTGACATAGTTCGAATTGATCGCTACATAGATCGGATCGCCTTCTATACTACAGTTCACATATTCATCCGATGCGCCGACATCCGGGTTGCTCGAATAGATATGTATCTTATCGTCTTCAAAGTCGAATTTGATAACATTGTAATCACTTTCGCGTGCGATAAGCGATACACGAGCGACAGCATCCGCGAGTTCTTTCGTATCAACGAGTACATTGGTATTGAATGTTCTCGGAATGACACGTTTGTAATCCGGGAATTGGCCTTCGACAAGACGAGAGATCAAAAATACTCTGTCAAACGACAAGCAGATACGATTGCGTTCATAGCTGATCGTGATATTTGTCGGCAGATCATCCGACAAGATCGTCGATACTTCTTTGAGCATCTTGCCCGGTACGAGCATCGTGAGCGGCGACTCGACAGGACTTACACGGTCTTTTTTAAATGCAAGACGGTGCGTATTCGTTGCCGCCATCGAAACGGTATCTCCGCTAAACTCGAGGCAAACGCTGCTGAAGATCGGGCGCGTATCGTCTTGTGCGCAAGCAAAAACGGTCTTCTTGATAAGGTCTTTAAATACGACATCTTTTACGACGAACGAATTGATACCCGTGAGCGGTTTGAATGTCGGAAAATCGTCCGCATTCAGCGTAACGAGCGTGCAGGAAGAATTGCCTGCTTTAAGGATGGCATTATTTTCCTTATTATTCGTCGTGATGGTGATAACATCTCCCGGCATCTTGCGAACGATCTCGCTGAAGAATCTGGCAGACAAAACAGCGACCCCTGCCTCTTCTACCGTTGCATCTAAGGATGCGCTGATGTTGATCTCGATATTGGTTGCTTGTAATTCGATACTGCTTTCGGTCGCTCTGATGAAGATACCACCGAAAACAGGGCTTATATTGATATTACTTTTGGAAGAAACTGCTTTTTGTACGATCTGAATGGCATGTACAAGTTCTTCTCTCGAACAGGTGAATTTCATTCGCTCTTCCTCCCGATATTCTGATATGATGATATTTTTTTATATATAAAGGGGTTAGCCGTAGTATTAGTAGGGGCTGTGATTTTGTGTATAACCGGTCAAAACACTTGTCAACACAAGAAACTTGATTGTTGATAAGTTGTAGATAAACAAGTTTTATTTTGCATGTTTTACACACTGTTCCACAGAGATCGGTTTATACACAAGATACGAACAATTCTGTGTACAGGGTTATCCCCTAGTTATTCTCAATCAAGTTGATAAGTTCTTTGACGGTATTGTCAAGCTGACGGCTTTTTGTTCTTTCACTGCTGATCTTCGTGAAAGCATGTATGATCGTTGTATGGTCGCGACCGCCGAACAGTTCTCCGATATGAGGGAACGACTCTTCTGTCAGCTCTCGGCAGAGATACATCGCGATCTGACGCGGTACGACGACATTTTTCGTTCTTTTTTTACCTAACAGATCGTTCATCGTGATCTTGAAATATTCGGTCGTGATCTTTTGGATGAGATCGATCGTAATAGGAGGTTTTATATTATCGAGGAATATCTCTTTGAGTGCATCATCGGCGATCTTGGCTGTGATCTCATCACCACTTTCTAAGATCTCTTGTTTTTTGAGTGTTTCGATATAACCTTTTAAGCGGATGAGCGCGCCTTCCATCGTACGGACGTTGTTGTCGATACGGCTGGCGATGTAGATAATGATATTATCGGGAACGGTCATCCCCATCAATGCAACTTTTTTGCGTAAGATGGCAATACGTGTTTCAAGATCGGGCGGTTTGATATCGGCCGTCATACCCGATTCAAAACGGCTTTTGAGGCGTTCGTCGAGCGTCTGTACCTCACGCGGCTGACGGTCGCTTGTGATGACGATCTGTTTTTTTGCTTCGTACAGCGTATTGAACGTATGGAAAAATTCTTCCTGTGTACGTTCTTTATTTGTCAAAAACTGAATATCGTCGATAAGAAGTAAATCGATATTACGATATTTCTGGCGGAATGCTTCTGTCGAATTGTCGCGGATCGAATTGATAAGCTCATTTGTAAACTTTTCGCTCGAAGCATAGACGATCTTGGTATTCGGTTTTTTCTCAAGTATCTTGTGTGCGATCGCATGCAGAAGATGCGTCTTGCCAAGACCCGAGTTGCCGTAAAGGAAAAGCGGATTGTATATCTCGCCCGGTCGCTCGGCAACGGCTTGCGAGATGGAAAATGCGATCATCGTACTGTTGCCGCTGACGAAGTTGTCAAACGTATAGTTCGGATTGAGGAAAGACAAATCGGAAAATGTGTCCTCCTCCTCTTTTTTTACCGCGGGCGGTTTCGGCTGTGTAATAACGACAGGCTGCGGTGCGATATCCGACTGCTCTTCGGCTTTATCCTGCTCCACGATGATATGGAATTGAATATCTTTTTTCCAGATAGCATAGAGCGTATTGGTAATATTGTTGAGATAGCGACGCTCGATCCATTCTTTGACCATCGTTTTTTTCGTTTTCATCACAAGACAATTATTTTCAAAAGAAAACGGTTCGAGCTGCGCGATCCACACGGCGAATACCATATAATCTTTATCATTTTGAAGCTCTAATACGATCTGTTCCCAAATCTCATTCAGTTGTGCGGTATCCATGATAGTATGAGTCCTTTCCTAAACTTAGATATCCACAATCTCTTATCCACCAAAATTTATTTATCCACAAGTTTATAAACAAATGTGAATAATATTTTTGAGAGAAACGGTAAACAGAGATAAAAAAATACGGTGAAAGAATAAAAAATAGCGTTCGTATCACCGTAAACGCAAAAA
>JAFSAX010000095.1 GCA_017442105.1 Selenomonadales bacterium
AGAAACGGAAGAAGTCAATGTCGTATATCGTCGTAAAGATGGCGCATATGGCTTGATCGAGCCGGAATATTGATCCTATAAGGACGGAAAAAAGACCGAATCGAGAGATTCGGTCTTTTTTTATGGACTAATCATAATTACTTACTATAAAATTATTGTTTTTTCGTATAGCGAAAAAGGGATATTCCAAGATAGAATGTATAGAATGGAACGACAAAATATGTTAGAATAAAAATCATACTGAATGTAGTCTATGCGCTTACAGCCGAGTAAGTTGTGTTTCGGCTTCTTCTTCAAGATCGGTCGCTGTGCGACTGAGTTCTTGGGGGGTGATCACGTTCTTATGAATGAGCAATTCGATAAGAGCTGTGATGGCAAGGGTCGTTTTGTAATCGGTTTCTTTGAGATCGGCGATCTGGCTGAATACAGCAAGGGAGTTAAGTTGGGTATGATTCATATGGATCCTCCTCGGTTTTTCTTTCAGTATGGGATTTATGATTTCTTTTTATACCAATCAAATGGAATTTTTTTAAGGACATTTAAGTGGGGGCTCAGTCATGCAGGATAAAAAATTTTCCAGACGTAGTTTTTTAAAAATAATGGGCGGTATCGGTGCGGCAGGACTCAGTCTTGGTGCGGCGGGATGTGCAAATAAGCCTGCCGGTGGCGAAGGCTGGATGCCGACGCAGTATAACCGTGCCGGCAATTGGTCTGTGCAGGTCAAGGGCCGTGTGCCTGTTGATGAGAATAGTGCATCACTGGCGCGTGATGATTCGAAATGTATTTTATGCGGACAGTGTTTGGAAGTCTGCCAGAAGGTCATGAGTGTTCATGGCTATTATGAACTTCCGATCAAAGATGAAACGATCTGTATCAACTGCGGTCAGTGTACGATGTGGTGTCCGACCGGTTCTTTGTTTGAGAAACGCGATATTGATCGTGTGGCTGATGCGATCGCCGATCCGTCGGTGCATGTAGTCGTTCAGACTGCTCCTGCGACGAAGGTCGCGCTCGGGGAGGAGTTTGGTATGGCACCGGGCAGTCTTGTTGAAGGAAAACAGGTAGCTGCACTTCGTGCGCTTGGTTTCGATAGTGTACTCGATACGTGCTTCATGGCAGACTTGACGATCATGGAAGAAGCGGCAGAGCTTGTAGAGCGTGTGAAGTCGGGGAAAAATATGCCGATGTTTACGTCGTGTTGCCCCGGTTGGGTGAAGTTCTGCGAATACTATTATCCGGATCTTATTCCGAACCTGTCTTCGTGTAAGTCGCCGATGCAGATGGGCGGTGCGATGATCAAGTCGTATTATGCAGAGCGCAGAGGCCGTGATCCGAAGAAGATATTCAGCGTATCGATCATGCCGTGTACGGCGAAGAAGTTCGAGGCGATCCGTCCCGAATTCCGTGAAACGGTGGAAGATATGCCCGATATGGATGCGGTACTTACGACGCGCGAGCTTGCGCTTCTTCTCAAAACGCGTGGTATCGATTTTGATTCGCTCGATGAGAATGCAAGATATGATTCGCTTCTTGGCGAGAGCACGGGTGCAGGTATTATCTTCGGTGCGACGGGTGGTGTTATGGAGGCCGCTGTCCGTACCGGTTACTACTATTTGACAGGATCGAATCCGCCGGAGGCGCTTCTTAACTGGACGCCTGTTCGTGGGCTTAAAGGTGTAAAAGAGGCGGTCGCATCGGTTCCCGGTGTCGGCAATATCCGTGTGGCAGTTATTCACGGCACACGTGCCGCACGCAAGGTTCTCGATGAAGTGAGAGCAGGCAGAGTACGCTGGGATTTCATTGAAGTCATGGCATGTCCGGGTGGCTGTGTATCGGGCGGCGGACAGCCGCGTACGGCACTTCCGCCGAACGATGATATCCGCAAGATTCGTGCAGACGGTCTGTATCACTATGATGCGAAGATCGCGAAAAAACGTTTGAGTCACGAGAACCAAGAGGTAAAAGATCTGTATCGGCTCTATTTGGGTGAGCCGCTCGGTGAAAAATCACATCATCTGTTACATACGCACTATGAAGACAGAAGTTCGCATTTAACACCCAAAAAACCTGACAGCGCGCTTTGGGGGGATCGTAAATGAAGAGAGGAAATGGCGTTTTAGTTGATTTGACGCGCTGCATCGGCTGCGGCAGCTGTACGGTTGCCTGCAAGATGTGGAATAACTTGGAGTTCCAAGAAGATCACCCTGCAACGGGTGAACATACAAAATTAAAAGATTATAACTGGACGGTACTCGAAACACGCAAAACAGAGCTTGCTGATGGGTCGCCTATCTGGCGTTATGTCAAACGCCAATGTATGCATTGTCTTGACCCTGCATGCGCTTCGGTCTGCTTCTCGAGAGCGATCCAGCGTCGTGAAGACGGAGCGGTCATCTATTATCCCGATCTGTGTGTCGGTTGTCGTTACTGTATGGTAGCGTGTCCGTTCGATGTAGCAAAATACGAGTGGGAAAGTGCGTTCCCTACCGTGATGAAATGCCAGTTCTGCAGCTCTCGTATAGAGAACAGAGAAACACCTGCATGCGTTACGGTCTGTCCGACACATGTTATGGAGTTCGGCAGACGCGATAAGCTTCTCGAAAAAGCACAGCAGCGCATTGCGGCAGAGCCGAATAAATATGTACCGCATATCTACGGTGCAGAAGAAGTCGGCGGTACGAGCTGGCTCTATATATCGGATGTTCCGTTTGAGAAACTCGGATTCAATACAGAGCTCGGTACGACAGCACCTACGACGCATTCGAACAGTTGGATGAAAAAGGTGCCGTATATCGCGATCGGCTGGGCAGCACTTGCAACGGCGATCTCGGTTTATACGAAGCGTCGTACGGACAATGAAAAGAAAAGAAGAGAAGAAAAACGATTAGCTAAGTCGAAAGAAAAGGAAGGTGACCGCAATGCTTAACAGTGGTCCGGAGAAAGTCTTTCGTATCTTAGGGTTGCAGTTTACCGTTACGCCTGTACACTATGTACTGACAGCACTGGCTCTTGTCAGTGTGATCTGCATGATCGTCCGTTTCTTTACCGGGTTCAGCCTGGTGACGAACTTGTCTGATGAATGGCCGTGGGGTCTGTGGATCGGGTTTGACGATATGACGGGTATTGCCATGGCGGGCGGTGGTTACAGTATCGCGATCATCGCATATATCTTTGGCAAAGGAAAGTATCGCTCGCTCGTGCGTCCTGCCCTTCTGACATCGCTTATCGGTTATCTCATTGCGATGGCAAGCCTTATCTTAGACGTCGGACGTTGGTACAACTGCTGGATGCCGTTCGTATCATGGGGTACGACATCTGTTCTGTTTGCGATCGTGTGGTGCTTATCGCTCTACATGCTGGTACAGGTACTCGAGCTGGGCAAGATCGTCACCGAACGCTTTGGTCAGCGATTCCATGACAGACTCAAAAAGATCATGCCTGTCCTTATCATTCTGGGGGCAGTGTTCCCGGTACTTCATCAGTCGTCGCTCGGTGCGATGTTCCTCGTTATGGAAACGAAGATGTATCCGCTCTACTGGAGCGAATATCTTCCGTGGTTCTATCTCATCTCGTCGTTCTTCGTCGGTCCTGCCGTTATCTGTTGTGAGGCATCTCTGGCACGTACCTTCTACGGTCATCAGATCCGCGTCAATAAGATGCATGGTCTGGCACGCATCGGTACGCGTGTAATGGCAGTCTACTTCCTCTTGAAGTGGTACGACCTCTTCGAACGCGGTCTTGTCGGTATGGCATTCAGCGGTACGTGGGAAGCGAACGTATTCCTCGCAGAAATGGTCATCGGTATCATCATTCCGATCATCATCGTATATTCGAGCTGGGGTCAAACAAGAGGCGGCTTTATCGCGTACGGTGTTTTGACGAGCGTCGGGCTTGCCATCAACCGTCTGGCAACCGTATTCGTCGGATTGTCGCCGGGTCGCGAAACGACCTACTTCCCGTCGGTATGGGAGTTCTTCATTACGATCGGTCTTTTGTCGCTGGCTTGTCTTCTTTACAGCTTCGTCGTAGAGAATATCAACATCTTCGGCAAACATCACAACGAAAAATTGAAACGTATGAGCCGAATGTTTATGCGTGTTCCGAGAGGACATGCAAGCTGACGTTTTGTGTGGCAGATATATGGTCTGCCACACTTTTTTTATAGGGAAAATACATTTTGGGTTATTCTGTATAATGTATACATTAGGAATTTTTCATTCAAAAACGGAATACTACTTTGACTTATTCATTACTTTCTGGTAGAATTCTGTAATAGATATACTATTGATAAAAATGCAGGCAAGATAAGTTCTCCTGAAAAGCGAATCGGCGTATATCGGCAGAACGGAATCAATAGGTGCTGCATTGTATATCGCCATCATTCGATGGGCAGTCGCGACGTATACGAAGTGTCGCGTGAAAAAGTGAGAAACAGAAGAAAAGGCAGGTGAGTGTAATGCTTAAGAGTGGTCCGGAAAAAGTGTTTCGTATAATGGGGCTTCAGTTTACCGTAACTCCTACACATGGTATACTGACGATGTTGGCAATAGTTGGTGTTCTGTGTATGATCGTCCGTCTTGATACGGGATTCAGCATGGTGACGAATTTGTCCGATGAATGGCCGTGGGGTCTGTGGATCGGGTTTGACGTTATGACAGGCGTTGCGCTCGCGGGTGGTGGCTACGGCATTGCGATCATTGCACATATCTTCCATCGGCATAAATATAACTCAGTCGTACGCGGTGCGCTCCTGACATCGCTGCTCGGTTATCTTCTCGTCATGGCGGGACTTCTCATAGATATCGGGCTTTGGCGTAACTGTTGGGTACCGTTCGTATCATGGGGCACGACATCTGTTCTGTTCGAGATATTGTGGTGCTTGTCACTTTATACGACGATACAGGTACTTGAGATGGGAGAGATCGTGACCGAGCGATTTGGTCAACGATTCCACAGTGCGCTTAAAAAGATCATGCCTGTGCTTCTTATCCTCGGGGTCGTATTCCCGGTACTTCATCAGTCGTCACTCGGTGCTCTGTTCCTTGTTATGGAGCCTAAAATGTATCCGCTCTACTGGAGTGAGTACATTCCGATCTTTTATTTGATGTCGTCGTTCTTCGTCGGTCCTGCTGTTATCTGTGTTGAATCGTCTTTGGCACGCCGTTTCTACGGACATCAGATACGCATCAACACGATACACGGTCTGGCAGTTATCGGTACGCGTGCGATGGCGGTGTATTTCCTTTTGAAATGGTATGACCTCTTCGATCGCGGTCTCATTGGTACGGTGTTCAACGGTTCGTGGGAATCCAGCGTATTTCTTGCGGAAATGATCATCGGTATCCTCATTCCGATCGCTATCGTATACTCGCGTTGGGGTCGGACGAGAAACGGTCTGATTGCGTACGGTTTCTTGACGAGTCTTGGCCTTGTTGTCAACCGTCTTGCGACTGTATTTGTCGGATTGTCGCCGGGTCGCGACATGACATACTTCCCGTCTGTTTGGGAGTTTACCGTTACGATCGGCCTCTTGTCGGCAGGGTGCCTTCTCTACAGCTTCATCGTAGAGAACCTCAACATTTTCGGCAAGAACCACAACGAAAAATTGAAACGCATGAGCAGAATGTTGATGCGTGTGCCGAAAGGCAAAGCAAGCTGATAAATCGTGTGGCAGATGTATGGTCTGCCGCACTTTTTTTATACTAAAAAGGCATACTTCTTTGACTTATTCGCTAGATTCTGGTAAAATTCTATAATAGGTGTATCTGTGATTAAAGTGCAGACAACGACTCAACAAGGAGTGATATTGAGTGTTTAAATTTATAAAAAAATTGCTTATGGGTGACGATGATGCAAGCAAGGTAAAAGCGCTTCGCAAATATGTCGACAAGATCAATGCACTGGAACCGTCGGTGCAGAATTTGAGTGATGCGAATCTCCGCGAAAAAACGCAAGAGTTCAAAGACCGTCTGGCACAGGGCGAAACGCTCGATGATATTTTGCCGGAAGCATTCGCTGTCGTCAGAGAAGCATCGCGCCGCGTGCTCGGTATGCGTCACTTCGACGTACAGCTGATCGGCGGTATGGTACTTCATCAAGGTAAGATCGCAGAAATGCGTACAGGCGAAGGCAAAACGCTCGTAGCGACGCTTCCGTCGTACCTCAATGCTTTGACGGGCAAAGGTGTACACGTCGTTACGGTCAACGATTACTTGGCGAAACGTGACAGCGAGTGGATGGGCAAGCTCTACAACTTCCTCGGCTTGTCGGTCGGTCTTATCGCACACGGTCTTGATTTCATGGAACGTAAACGTGCCTATGCCGCAGACATCACGTATGGTACGAACAACGAATTCGGATTTGACTATCTCCGTGACAACATGGTCACGTATCCCGAACAGATGGTACAGCGCAAGCTTAACTATGCCATCGTCGACGAAGTAGACAGTATCTTGATCGATGAAGCAAGAACACCGCTCATCATCTCGGGCCCGGGGGACAAATCGACTGATCTTTATTTCGTTATGGCCAAAGCCGTAGCCCCACTCAAAGAAGGCGAAGACTATACGCTCGATGAAAAAGCAAAAGCCGTTATGCCGACAGAAACGGGTATCAACAAGGTCGAAGAAGCTTTGGGACTCAAAAACCTCTATTCGGCAGCGAACATTGATATGTCGCATCACTTCACGCAGGCGCTCAAAGCAAAAGCCATCATGAAACGTGACAAAGACTATGTCGTTCGCGAAGGCCAAGTCGTCATCGTAGACGAATTTACAGGTCGTCTTATGTTCGGCCGTCGTTATTCGGACGGTCTTCATCAGGCCATCGAAGCCAAAGAAGGCGTGAAGGTCGAACGCGAAAGCCAGACGCTCGCGTCCATCACGTTCCAGAACTATTTCCGTATGTATGACAAATTGAGCGGTATGACAGGTACGGCCAAAACAGAAGAAGGCGAGTTCACGAAGATCTATAACTTGCCGGTCGTGGTCATTCCGACGAATAAAGAAGTCAGAAGAACAGATTTCCCTGATGTTATCTATAAAACGAAAGCGGCAAAATATCGTGCCGTTGTCAAAGCAATCAAAGAACTGCACGCAAAAGGTCAGCCGGTACTCGTCGGTACGACCTCTATCCGTCAGTCGGAAGCACTCAGCGCAGAGCTTCACAAAGCGCGTATCCCGCATCAGGTCTTGAATGCGAAATACCATGAGATGGAAGCAGAGATCATCAGCGAAGCAGGTCAGCTCGGTGCGGTCACCATCGCAACGAATATGGCAGGCCGCGGTACGGATATCGTGCTTGGCGAAGGCGTGCCCGAAGTCGGCGGTCTTCATATCCTCGGTACAGAGCGTCACGAAAGCCGTCGTATCGACAATCAGCTTCGCGGTCGTGCAGGCCGTCAGGGTGACCCGGGTTCGTCGAGATTCTACCTCTCGCTCGAAGACGATCTTATGCGTCTTTTCGGCTCGGAAAACATTGCCACGATGATGGATAAACTCGGTATGGACGAAGACGAACCGATCGAGCACAAACTCATCACACGTTCGGTAGAAAAAGCACAGAAAAAAGTCGAAGCACGTAACTTCGACATTCGTAAACATGTCCTTCAGTTCGACGATGTTATGAACCAGCAGCGTGAAGTCATCTACGGACAGCGCCATAAGATCTTGTCGGGCGAAAGCATGAAAGAAAACATCTTTGACATGATCGAACAGATCATCGACGAAGGTATGGAACGCTATACGAACGAAAAAGTTTATCCGGAAGATTGGGATACGGAAGAAATGGAAGAGTACTGCAAAGAGTACTTCTTGCCTGCGAACCGTCTGACGCCGAGCATGATGGAAAAACTCAGCTTTATAGAGCTTCGTGAAGAGCTTCTTAAGATCGCCAACGACCTCTATACCGAAAAAGAACAGGCGTTCGGCGAAACGAATATGCGTGAGCTTGAAAAGATCGTTATGCTCAAGGTCGTTGACAGCAAGTGGATGGAGCATCTTGACAACATGGATATCATGCGCGAAGGTATCGGGCTTCGTGCGTACGGTCAGCGCGACCCGCTCGTAGAGTACAAGATCGAAGCATTCGACATGTTCCATGCGATGATCAAACGTATCCAGCATGAAGTCGTACGCTTCATGTTCCGCGTAACGATCGCAGAACCTGCCGAAGAAGGCGAACAACAGGCATAAGGACTGCTTAGGCAGAAGATGGGCAAAGAAAGGTTGAATTTAGCGTGATGTTAGAAGATTTGCGAACTCAGATCGCAGAAACAGAACGAAAGATAAATGAGATGCGTGCTTCTCTCGACATTGGCGGCAAAGAAGAACAAGTCGGAGAACTCGAATATAAGATCAGCGAGCCGGGATTCTGGGACAATGCCGACAAAGCGCAGGCTGTTATGCAGGAGCTCAATGCGCTGAAACTTGTTGTGGAAACGCACGCAAAAATGAAAAATCAGTATGAAGATATGCAGATGCTCTGGGAGATGGGCATGGAAGAAGGCGACGAAAGTGTATACGACGAAGTCGTGGCTATTCTCGATGATATCCGTGCACAGCTCGAAAAGCTCGAGCTTGATCTTCTCCTCTCGGGCGAGCATGATGCGAACAATGCGATCCTTACGCTCCACGCAGGTGCGGGCGGAACGGAAGCGCAGGACTGGACGCAGATGCTTATGCGTATGTATATCCGCTGGGCTGAGAAAAAAGGCTATAAAGTCGAAACGCTCGAATTCCTCGTCGGTGACGAAGCAGGTATGAAGAGCGCAACACTCATGATAACGGGTCATAATGCATATGGTTACTTGAAATCGGAAAAAGGCGTACATCGTCTTGTGCGTATCTCGCCGTTCGATGCGAACAGCCGTCGCCAGACCTCGTTCTCGGCGATCGACGTTATGCCTGAGATCGACGACAATGTAGAGATCGACCTCAACCCTGCCGATATCAAGGTAGATACGTATCGTGCCAGCGGTGCGGGCGGTCAGCATATCAACAAAACGGACTCTGCCGTTCGTATGACGCATATGCCGACAGGCGTCGTCGTACAATGTCAGAGCGAACGTTCGCAGATACAGAACCGCGAACAATGTATGAAGCTCCTTCGTGCAAAACTGTACGAACTTGAACAACAGAAACAAGAAGCTGCCATGGCTGAGATCGCAGGCGATTATCAGGCGATCGAATGGGGTAGCCAGATCCGCTCGTACGTATTTCATCCGTACAGCATGGTCAAAGACCATCGTACGAACGAAGAAACGAGCAATACACAAGCCGTCATGGACGGTGAGATCGATGCGTTCATCGAAGCATACCTTGCGATGAACAGCCGAAAGGCAAAACCGGAGGCGTAAACAAATGCCTGAAGAAAAACGCGAATACGTACGCATGACACCAATGAAATATTTGTTGGTCGGGCTGGCCCTTATCGTGCTTACAAGCAGCATAACGTTACCGATTGCGGCGAAGACCATCATCGAGAACAGTCTGAGAGAGAATGTGCAAGCTCGAGAAGTCGTTGCCGATGTCTATTCTGAAAAAACCGGAAGACGTAGTCGGGCACTTGAGATGTTAGCTGGAGAAATGCATAAGGTATATATAACGGCTAAAGATGTGCAGGTCGGCAAATTGCTCTGCTCGCGGATCGACGTATGGGCAGAGGATGTAGATGTCGATATGTCGCGCCTTGTAGATGACGGCACGTTCGTCTTTGAACATCTCGGTAAAGTTTCTGCCAGCATTGATATCAAAGAAGAAGAGCTTGCCAAAACGCTCGAACAGTCGGTAGAGAAGCTGTCGAATGTCACGGTACACATCACACCGTCGGGCGTTGAAGCGGAAGGTGACTATATGCTCGGCAAACTGCCTGTGCGTATTTCACTCGCGGGACAGTTCGTCGGCCGCGGTAACAAGATATATTTTGTCAGTGAACGCGCTGCGTTAAAACATACCATCGGAAAAATATCTGCCAATGTCAAAACAGATGTAGAGCTGGCAGAACTGTCATCTCTGCCGTTTGCGGTGCAGGTGACGAATGTCAGCAAGTTCGATGGGGAAGTATCTGTTCGCGTTGAAAAAGAAGACACATCGACAAACCAAAAGACCAAATAAGATTCAGCGATTCATTATGAGGTGGAAGATCGGTGAAACAATTTACGTATAACAAACTGCTTGTAGCCCTCATTGCGCTTGGCTTCATCGCCTCGCTCATCATCGGCTATCAGCGGTATCAAGTAGAATATCAGAATACTGTCGTAGACTTGGTGGCAGACTATGATGATGTCGTCAAAACGGCCGCCATCGAAGGTGTCGATGAAGATGAGCTTTTCAGACAGCTCAAAGATGCAGGCGTTACTTCGGTCGCAGTTTACGAAACGACACTTGCCAGACTGCACGAGCGCGGCAAGATCTCTGCCATGCCGGGCAGCACACTCGAAGCCGATGCCAAATGCGGTCGCTTGACAAGTCCCGCGTGGCAGTCGTTCGTCGAATCGGATACATTCCATGTCGGCAGTATCTACATCGTCAGTGACTACCCGAACGTGCTTGATGAATTGACGGAAGACATGATGCGCCGCCTCGGAAGCCAGCGCGTATCGACCGTCAATATCGGAAGTCAGCGTGTGCTTGCGGTCAAAGCCGATTACGAAAAAGCGCAAAAATGGAACCTCGGCCTGTCTACCGATCAGATCAAACAGGTAGCCGATCATGGATTTTGGGTCATCGCTCGTCCATCGAACTATCAAAAAGTCACCGAGGACGATGTCAGAGCCGTCTTTTCGCGTATCGCAGTGTCCGACCGTGTATCGGCTGTCGTATTCTCGGGTCCCGAAATTCTCGGCTATCCCGACCATCTCGATGTGACGATAGAGCTGATGAAAGAAAAAGATTTGACGCTTGGCGTGATCGAACATGTGACACAGCTTCAGTTCTATCCGCAGGAAGGATTGAAAGGCGTCATGCAGGAGATGGGATATCATGCGGCGCGTGTCTACTCGATCCCGAAAGACGAGCAGGCAAAAATGAAACTCACGGATGCCGTTCAACGCTGGACGCTTACCGACGAAGAACGCAATATCCGTATCAACTTCCTGCGTATGTTTGAAAAACCTGCCTCCGGTATGGATATCATCGAAACGAACGTTGAATATGTCCGCGCCGTCAAGGCAGATCTTGAAAAACGTGGGTTTGCCGTTGGCAAAGCCAGCGTAATGGAACCGTATTACGCAAATAATATCCTCTGGGCACTGGTCGCCATCGGCGCGGTGGCAAGCGGAGTACTGTATCTCTCGCTCGTGCGTCCGTTTTCGGCGAAATATCAATACGCCCTTCTTATCATCTTGTCGGCAATTCTCTGCTACCCCATCTTGAGTGGTGCAGGTACGCTCGCAAGACAAGTCATTGCACTTGCCAGTGCGTGCATCATTCCTGCCGTCGTCATGACGTGGCAGCTCGATTCGTGGAGCAAGTCGCCGCGTGACAAGAGCCGCTCGTGGGCGCGCATCACAGTCGGTGCGGTCGGCAGATTGACCGTGCTCGTATTCGCCTCGCTTATCGGCGGATTTTATGTGGCAGGTATCTTGAGTGATGTCCGTTTCTTCTTGGAAGCGGAGATATTCCGTGGCGTCAAGCTGACATTCTTGATGCCGCTCATCTTGATAAGCATCACGTATCTCGTGCGCTTCTCCCTCTTTGAAGTACGTGCGAGCGAGTCGCCGTCGTTTGCCTCGCAAATACAAACGGTGCTCAATTATCCCGTTACAGTCAAGGCACTCGCACTGATCGGTGCGATGGCACTTGCGGCACTTATATTTATCGGTCGAAGCGGACATACTGCCGGTGTTCCCGTTCCGGGCATTGAACTTAAGATGCGCGCGTTTTTGGAACAAGTCATGTATGCGCGTCCGCGTTCGAAAGAATTCCTTATCGGGCATCCTGCCTTCTTCTTGGCGGCGATCGCCTACTATCGCAACTTGCCGAACTTCCTCTTATACTTGCTTGTCGTAGCGGCAACGATCGCACAAGGCTCGCTCGTGGAAACGTTCGCGCATATGCGTACGCCTGTATTCATGTCGTTTATTCGTGCGCTCGACGGTCTGGCGGCAGGTATTGGTGTCGGTCTGATCGGTGTCCTCGGTGTATGGGTGCTTCGCAAAGTCTGGTATCGTGTGCAGAAGGAGCTGAATGCACATGAGTAATATCGTCATATCGGGATATTACGGATATTCCAACGCAGGCGATGAAGCGATGCTCTCGGCGATGATCGATGTCCTGACGGAGTTCGACCCGCAGGCGCATATCACCGTCATCTCGGGCAATCCTATAGATACGAAAAAACGTCACGGTGTCGATGCGGTGCACAGATTTCATCTTCCGCGGATCAGTCGCGCGCTCGCAAAGTGCGACCTTCTCATCAGCGGGGGCGGAAGTCTGTTCCAGGATGTGACGAGTTGGCGCAGTCTTTACTATTACCTCAGCATCGTCACGATGGCAAAAGCACTCGGTAAGCCTGTTATGCTCTACGCACAAGGCATCGGTCCGCTGCGCGGCAAGAATGCTCGGCGTGCCATGCGCATGATCGGCAACCGCGTCGATGTGATAACTGTCCGCGATGAAGGATCTCGGCGTGAGCTTGCCGAACTCGGCATCACAAGACCGCATATCGAAGTGACGGCCGACCCTGTGCTGGCGATCCATCCTGCCAATCGCAATCTCGGCAAGACGATATTGGCCAAAAGCGGTGTTGACTTGGACAAGCCGATCGTGGCGTTTGCCGTACGTGAATGGGAAACGAAAAACGACTACAAAAAAGCGTTGGCTCTCACCGCCGACCGTATCATAGAAGAACTCGGCGCGCAGGTAGTGTATCTGCCGATGCAGTATCCCTGCGACGTAGAGGCGGCGAAACGTATCCGCAACAAGTCGCGATACAAAAACGCCATTTTTTTGGAAGACGAATATACTACGACAGAACTGCTTGCGCTTGTCGGCAACGTAGACTTATTGGTGGGCATCAGACTGCATGCGCTCATCTTTGCAGGTGTCATGCACGTGCCGATGATCGGTATCTCGTATGACCCGAAGATCGATCGATTCATGGAATCTGTTGAAGGTGATTGTGTCGCTGACTTAGAGCATATCACGAGTGATATGCTTATGGAATCGGTTCGCGCAAAATGGATGACGCGCCGTCAAAGCGATATCAAAACCGAAACTGCCGTAAGCAATCTTCGCCGACTGGCGGAGCGTAACGCAGAGCTGGCACTCGATTTCCTGCGATAACCTACAACTTCATATTGCTCTCACTACTTGTATGGGAGAGTGGATCGCATGATGTCATATGTGAAACAGTATGGAGCTATCAGTTTTGGGATACTCTTGGGTGCTGTCGGACTTAATATGTTTTTGATCCCCAATCGCATCGCGGCGGGGGGCTTAAGCGGTCTGGCAACGATCTTCTATCACATGGCAGGCTGGCCTGTCGGTATCGTGATGCTCGTCGTCAACATTCCACTTCTGTTATATGGCCTCTACCTATTCGGACGCGGGTATACCGTGCGTACGATATACGGTGCGGTACTCTATTCGGTCTTGGTCGATCTTACGGCACCGTATCTTCCTGTTATGACGGAAGATATCCTTTTAGCATCGCTCTACGGCGGTGTACTTGCAGGGATCGGTGCAGGTATCGTATTTCGATACCGATGCAACACGGCAGGTACGGCGATGATCGCCGCCATACTCAACCATAAATGGGGCATCAGTGTGGGGCAGGCACTTTTCTTAGCTGACGGAATTGTTGTTTTTTTAGCAGGAATTGTATTCCATAGTGCCGAATTGGCACTATATGCGGCTCTTTCGATTTTTGTTACGTCGAAAGTTGTCGATATTATTCAAGAAGGCGGTCTGGCGAGCAAAGCGTTTTTGATCGTGACAGACCAAGCGGATGTCCTGACGGCGGAAGTCAATCGCCGCATCGTTCGCGGCGTAACGATCATCGGTGCGCGCGGAGGATACAGCGGACAGCCCAAAGAAGTGCTTTTATGCGTGGTGACGGCAGATCAGATCACCCCGCTGAAAGAATTGATACATGAACACGCCCCGAATGCGTTCGTCATCGTGACCGATGCGTACGAAGTTTTGGGCAAAGGATTTGCAGACATTCGATGATGCTGTTATTTCACTAGGAGGGTTTTTTAATGGCAAATACGTTGACAGAAACACAAGTACTTGATTTACAGACCAAAGCAAAAGCGATTCGCAGAAACATCGTCAAAATGATCACCGAAGCAAAATCGGGTCATCCGGGCGGCTCTCTTTCGGCAACTGATATTGTGACGACGCTCTATTTTGCGGAAATGAACGTTGATCCCAAGGATCCGAAAGCTCCGAATCGTGACCGTTTTGTCTTGTCGAAAGGTCATGCGGCACCGGTGCTTTATGCAACACTTGCAGCAAAAGGCTATTTCCCGGAAGAGGAACTCATGGCACTCCGTCAGGTGAATACGCGTATGCAGGGTCATCCGAGTATGAAAGACTTGCCGGGTGTTGATATGTCTACCGGCTCTCTCGGTCAGGGCTTGGCTGCAGCCAACGGTATGGCCCTTGCCGCACGTCTTGACGGCTCCGACCACCGCATCTTCGTTCTCATGGGCGACGGTGAATTGCAAGAAGGCATGATCTGGGAAGCAGCGATGCTTGCAGGTCATTACAAACTCAGCAATATAACAGCATTCGTTGACTATAACGGACTTCAGATCGACGGTCCTGTCACTGATGTTATGTCGCCGCTTCCGCTTGCGGAAAAATGGCGTGCATTCCAATGGAATGTTATCGAGATCGACGGTCACGACATTCCTGCTATCTATGATGCGATCCAGGCGGCAAAAGCCGAAACGGAAAAACCGACTGTCATTTTGGCTAAAACGGTCAAAGGCAAAGGCGTTTCCTTCATGGAAAATCAAGCAGGCTGGCATGGTAACGCACCGTCTAAAGACCAGTGCGAACAAGTTTTGGCAGAAGATTTGGCATAAGCAGGAGGTTATTGAGTCATGGGTAAAGCTACTAGAGAAGCATACGGCGAGGCTCTGCGTGAGCTTGGCGGACAGAATGAAAATATCGTGGTTTTGGATGCGGACTTGTCCGGTTCGACAAAAACGGCCATGTTTAAAAAAGAATATCCGACGCGTTTCTTCAACGCAGGTATCGCTGAACAGAGTATGATCGGTACGGCGGCAGGTCTTGCGGCAGCAGGCAAAACGGCTTTCGCTTCGACGTTCGCAGTATTTGCAACGGGTCGTGCCTTCGAGCAGATCCGCAACTCTGTTTGTTATCCGAAATTGAACGTAAAAGTTGCGGCAACGCATGCAGGCCTTACGGTCGGTGAAGACGGTGCGACGCATCAGGCGATCGAAGACGTTGCTATCATGCGTGCCCTTCCGAACATGACGGTACTCGTTCCTGCCGATGCGGCAGAAGCAAAAGCTGTCGTTCGCTGGGCAGCAGAATACAACGGCCCTGTATACATTCGCCTTGGTCGTTCGGGTGTACCTGATGTATTCGACGAATCGTACGAATTCAAATTCGGCAAAGCCGTTACGCTCAAAGAAGGTACGGATGTTACGCTCATCGGTATGGGCATCATGACATCGGCAGCTCTCGAAGCGGCAGAAATGCTCGCTGAAGAAGGCATCTCGGCAACTGTTCTCAACATGCCGACGATCAAACCGATCGACGAAGAAGCGATCGCAGCGGCGGCAAAAGCTACGGGCGCGATCGTAACGTGCGAAGAACATAACATTATCGGCGGTCTTGGCAGTGCTGTTGCCGAAGTATTGGCAGAAAAAGCACCTGCTCGTCTTGTTCGAGTCGGCGTAAAAGATACGTTCGGTGAATCGGGCAAACCGGCAGACCTCCTCAAAAAATACGGCTTGACGGCTTCTGACATTGCAGCAGCGGCAAAACAAGCTATCGCAAACAAATAAGATAAGATGCGTAAAGCAGTCTGTACTCACATAATAGTGAGTACGGACTGCTTTTTGTTTAGGGGGAGTGACGATGATACGGTGCTGGTGCCATGTGAGTGACTATCTGAAAAAGCTGTGTATCGGTATCGGCGCGCTCATCGGTGCGTATGTGATGGAGCCAAGTGTGCTGTCGGCGGTGTCGGCATGGCTGTCGTTCGAAACGTATGAGATGTTTTTCGGCCGCGATTGTGCGCTCGGATTGGTCATCGCACTCTTTTGTCACGAGATGGGGCATGTACTCGCGGCGCGCATCGTCGGTGTGCGCACGTCACTTCCGTACTTTTTGCCGATGATCGGTGCTGTCGTCTGCCTTAAACGGTGCACGGTCAATAACGGTCGCGAAGCAGTCATTGCGCTCGGCGGGCCTGCACTCGGCAGTATCAGCGTATGTGCATTTCTTGCCATCCATCTCTGGACAGGCGAGCGCGTCTATCTTTTGTGGTCACATCTTGCCGCGTGGCTCAACCTTATCAACCTTCTGCCGTGCTACCCACTCGATGGCAGTCGTGTCGGTGATGGGATATCACGCCATATGTGGGTCGTTGGCATCGGCTTGACGATCGTTTGTCTTTACGTGTGGGAGCATATCATGTTCCTCTTGCTCCTTTTCGTTTCGCTGTGGCGATGGTGGCGGCAAGGGCGGCGTATAGAGAACATACATCGCTTCAGGCGTACGTGGATACTGGGGTGGTATTTGCTCTTATCGCTGATCCTCGGCTGCTTAACGATGATGACAGAAACACTCCTTTTGCGGTGAAAACGAGTGAATTTTGAATCTATCGGCGAAAAAAGCAGGTATTTCGTCAAAAATGTCTAATTATATAATATTATTTACTATGCAAAACAACTTTCATTTGAGTGGAGGATTTCTTTTGATTACATTATCGAACGTAAGCAAAACATATTCTACCGGTGCTGTTGCGATGGATGATATTTCGATCTCGATCGACAAAGGCGAATTCGTTTTTATCGTTGGTCCGAGCGGTGCCGGGAAATCGACGTTGATGAAGATGCTTTTGTTGGAAGAATCTCCCGATAAGGGCGATCTTATCGTCAACGGACATAACCTCAGAGAACTTCCAAAGAAAAAGATTCCGTATCTCCGTCGCAGTATGGGCGTTATCTTCCAAGATTATCGCCTGCTTCCCGACAAGACGGTCTATGAAAATGTCGCGTTCGCGATGCGTATCGTCGAAGCGTCGCGCCGTGAGATGAAACAGAATATTGAGAAGGTGCTCGGACTCGTCGGCCTCAAGCATAAGGCCAAATCGTTCCCTGCACAGCTGTCGGGCGGTGAACAACAGCGTGTGGCGATCGCGCGTGCCATCGTCAATAATCCTGTTATCGTGATCGCCGATGAGCCGACAGGCAATCTCGACCCCGAGAACTCGTGGGAGATCATGAATATCTTTGAAGAGATCAACAAGTCGGGTACGACGATCGTTATGGCGACACACGATAAAACGATCGTAGACTGTATGCGCCGTCGTGTTATTGCGCTTGAAAAAGGTAAGATCGTACGCGATGAAGCGAAGGGAGGATACGGCGATGAAGGTTAGAACTTCGCTTTATTTGATGAAAGAAGCGTTCGTTTCGCTCAAACGAAATGCGCTGATGAGTTTTGCCTCCATCAGTACGGTAGCGGTATCGCTCCTCGTACTCGGTGCGTTCGGTATACTCGGTCTTAATATGGGATATATGGTGTCGGCACTCGAATCGAAAGTCGAGGTAACGGCATATATGCAAGATTCTGTCGAAGGTGAGGCACTCGCACAGGCAGAAGCGGATATCCGTGCTGTCAGCGGGGTATCGGAAGTGACGTTCGTCACGAAAGCCGAAGCACTAACAAGATTCCGTGAACGTCTTGGCGACCAAGCGTCGATGCTCGAAGCACTCGACGATCAGAATCCGCTTCCCAACTCGTTCGAAATAAAAGTGGACAATCCCGAACTTGTCAGACCGACAGCAGAGGCCATCGAACAGATGGCAGGCGTAGAAACGGTCAAATACGGCAGTGAGATCGTCGATCAGCTGTTCCAGATGACGAAGATCTTACGTATCTTGGGTGCCGTCCTGTTGGGCTTCTTAGTCTTTGCTACGCTCTTTATCATCTCGAATACGATACGCCTGACGGTATTCGCGCGTCGTAAAGAGATCGGTATTATGAAATACGTCGGTGCCACGAATGCGTTTATCCGTCTGCCGTTCTTGATGGAAGGTATGATCCTCGGCTCTGTCGGCGGCACGATCGCGGCAGTTGCGCTCTATTATGCGTATTCGGCACTTCTCTATGAAGTACATCAAGTATTGGCTTTCTTGTACTTGGTACCGCTTCATCCTTTCCTCTATATCATCGGCGGCGCGCTCGTCGGCATCGGTATGCTCATCGGTGCGATCGGCAGTGCCATCTCGCTTAGCCGTTATATGGACGTCTGATGGCGGAGGAATGAAGATGAAACGAACGAAAAAAAGTCTTGCGGTGGCACTTGCGTTCACGATGCTCGTTCCGATGAGCAATGTCTGGGCAGACAATCTGAAAGGACAGCTCGATTCGGTCCAAAAGCAGATGAAGTCTGAGCAGTCGAATATCGACAGTGCCAAGAAGCAGATCAAAAATATTACGGAACATTTGGCTCAACTGCAGCAAGAAACAGAAACGGTGCAGGCTGAGCTGACGAATATACAAACGGAATTGACGGAAACGGAACAGCATATCGCTGAAAACGAAGTCGTTCTTGCTGATGCAGAGGCGCGTCTTGAGGCTCATACGAAGGTGCTTCATAAGCGGCTTAGAGATATCTATATCAACGGAAGGATCAACTATCTCGACGTTCTGTTCGGAGCGAAGGATTTTAACGATCTCGTTACGCGCATGGATCTCTTGAAACGCATCGCCAGCCAAGATGCGGAGCTCGTCAGCAGTGTGCGCAGTGAACGTGCGATTATCGTAGAGAAGCGTCAGCAGCTCGAAGATGATAAGGCACATCTTGTCGTACTCAAAGAAAATGCAGAGGCAAAACAGAAACGTATCGACGAGAACAAAGCACAGCAGCAGAGCCTCTTGGCGAAGGCAAGTGCAGATAAAGCAGAGGCAGAACGTACATACAGAGAGCTTCTTTCGAAATCGAAAGAGATCGAAAATATGCTTCGCAATCGTAAGCCTACATTCAATCAACCTGCACAGGTCAAAGGGAGCGGTGACATTATCTGGCCGCTTGGCAGCAGAAGAGTCACATCTCCGTACGGTTGGCGCGTCCATCCGATCTTCGGTACATCGCGCTATCATAGCGGTATCGACATTGCGGCCAACTACGGTGAGCCTATTTGGGCGGCGGCGGGCGGTACGGTCATCCATTCCGGATGGCTCGGCGGCTATGGTAAAACGATCATCATCGACCACGGCGGCGGCTTGACGACGCTGTATGCACACAACTCGAACTTGACGCTCGGTGTCGGTGCTACGGTAAGAAGAGGGCAAATTGTTGCCCATGCAGGGTCGACGGGTTATTCGACAGGCCCGCACCTTCATTTCGAAGTGCGCAAATATGGGGAACCTGTCAATCCGTACAACTATTTCTAAAACGTATAAAAAAGATATCTCTTACATACAGTAGAGAAGAAATGCACAAATACAGGGGTGTCATGGTTGAGTAAACAAAAGATGTGGCTGCGCATGGTGCTTGCCTTCTTGGCGGGAAGTATGCTGACATTGGCAGGTATACTGTTCGTCATGGAACACGCAGTAAACGGTGCAGTCGGTGCGCTCGATTTTTTTCGCACATTGACAGTCGTTGAACATAAATATGTCGATCAGCCCGAGCTCGAAAAACTCTGGCAAGGATCGATCAAAGGGTTGGTCGAAGCGCTCGATGATCCTCATTCGATATACATGGACGCAGAGATGTTTGATGTATTCGAAAGTGCTACGAGCGGTTCGTTCGGCGGGGTCGGACTCGTTGTCGGAGAAAAAGATGATGAGCTCGTCGTTGTATCGCCGATCGAAGGTACTCCCGGCGAAAAAGCAGGTGTCAAGAGCGGCGATATCATCCTCAAGATAGACGGCGAAGATGCAACGAAGTTGAATCTGACAGAAGCCGTCGAGAAGATACGCGGTGAAGAAGGTACGTCGGTAACGCTCACATTGCGACGAGGCGAAGCGACGAAGGAATTCACCATCGTCAGAGATAATATCCAGGTTCATGCCGTATCGGGCAAGATGCTCGAAGGCGATATCGGATACTTGCGCATCACGAACTTCAATGAAGTCGTTGCCGATGACTTGAAGAAAGAATACAGCCGACTGGAAAAAGAAGGCATGAAACGCATCATTCTTGACTTGCGCGACAACCCTGGCGGACTTCTCGATCAGAGCGTAGAGGTTTCTGAACTGTTCGTACCGAAAGGACCTGTCGTATCCATCGTTGAACGTGACGGCAGTCGAACGACGTATGAATCGAAGTCGGAAGGCTCTCCGTACCCGGTCGTGGTGCTCGTCAACCAAGGCAGTGCCAGCGCATCCGAGATCGTCGCAGGTGCGATACAAGATACGAAATCAGGTACGCTCATCGGAACGAAAACGTTCGGCAAAGGCTCGGTACAAGGCGTGTTCCCGCTTCACAGCGGTGCGGTCAAGCTAACGATCGCCAAGTATTATACGCCGAACGAAACGCTCATCGACGGTGTCGGCATCACGCCTGATATCATTGTAGAAGCGAACGGCAGCAGTACCCACGACAACGTACTTCAAACAGCGATCGCTCATCTGAAAACAAAATAACAGAGAGGTCATTTCGCGATATTGTATCAGCGATGATACAGTACAGTCGAAGTGACCTTTTTTGTTCGGAAGGATTGAATCGAAGTGGTGTACGTGATACGATACGAATAACAGATAATAGATGCGGAGGATAATCTCATGGAATTTGTACAAAATGTAATGATGTTCGTGCTTTCTCATATGATACCGATCTTGATGAATCCGATATTTTGGATCATGGTCGTGCTCGTCGTACTGCAATCGCGCCAGATGCAGCAGCGTCAACGCCGCATCTTCGGTGCTGTCAGCTATTCGATACGCGACCAGCTCCTCAAAGCCATCTTCTACGGCATGATAGGGGGTTTTATCGCGAGCACGCTCGTGACACTGTTTGGTATCACCATCAATCACCTCGGCTTTGCCTACTTGTGGCCTGTTGCCGTCGTATTGATGATGATCAATGCACGATTCTTGTGTTTTGCGTATGCGGGCGGTCTTGTCGGTGCCTCGAGTGTCCTGTTCGGCTGGCCGAGCGTCGATGTACCGCAGCTTCTCGCGTTCATTGCCATTCTCCACTTGACGGAAAGCGTGCTCATCTATATCAGCCGTGACTACGGTGTTGTACCGCTCGTTGTCAAGCTCCCTAACGGCCGCCACGTCGGTGCATACCTTATCCAGAACTTGTGGCCGCTCCCGCTCATCGCACTTAATGCCATCACTGTCCCTGCCGATCAGCTCGTATCACTCTTCGCGTTTCCCGACTGGTGGCCGATGCTCCCGACTGTCATTGAGATACCCGACCTGCATGTGCTTGCGTATGCGGCACTGCCTGTCGTAGCGGCACTCGGTTACAGCGATATGGCCATCGCGAACGAACCGAACGAAAAGAGAAAACGCTCTGCTGTCGGCTTGGCGATCTACAGCGTCGGCCTATTGGCTCTTGCGCTTCTTTCGGCAGATGTGACCTCGCTTCAGCTCTTCGCCGCGCTCTGTGCGCCGATCGGCCACGAACTCCTCATACAGAGAGAAAACGAACGCGAGATGAAAGCAGAACCGATATTCGTCCACCCCGACCGCGGTGTGCGTCTTTTGGCAACAGTCGCCGACAGCCCTGCGCAGAAGGCAGGCCTCAAAAGCGGCGATATCATCACGCGCCTCAACAATGTCTATATCGGTGATGCGATGGACTTAGACGATGCGGCTCATGTGATGGTCGCCAACCGCGAGATCGAATATCTCCGCGAAAGTAAATTGTATCGTACGCATTTGGCAGGTGAACAGGGCGATCCGTACGGCCTTATCCTCGTTCCGCACGGCAATGAAACGCGATATGCGCATCTGGAAGCGGAAGGGGTTGCCGTCATGGACTGGCTCAAAAAACGCGGCGGAAAAAAAGAGTGACAAAGATATACTCATGTGGTATAATATAAATAGTAAATACTAACAAATAATTATTATAAAGTAGGTGATGGCCATGGCGCATGTACCCAAACTGCAGACTGTTCTTTCGGGTGAGTCGATACCATTCCGCGTAGAAGCTCCGTTCGTGCCGACGGGTGACCAGCCGACGGCTATCGCCGAGTTGGCAGATAACATTCGCGCAGGCAAAAAAGCGCAGGTGCTTCTCGGTGCAACGGGGACGGGCAAGACGTTCACGATTGCCAAGACGATAGAGGCGGTACAGAAGCCGACGCTCGTCATCGCACATAACAAGACGCTGGCGGCACAGCTTGCGAGCGAGTTCAAAGAGTTTTTCCCCGATAATGCGGTAGAGTATTTCGTCAGCTATTACGATTACTATCAGCCGGAAGCATATATCGCGCAGACGGACACGTATATCGAAAAGGATGCTTCTATCAATGATGAGATAGACAAGCTCCGCCATTCGGCAACGAGTGCGCTGTTCGAGCGCAAAGATGTGATCATCGTGGCGAGCGTGTCGTGCATCTACGGCTTGGGTTCGCCGGAAGAATATAAGAATCTCGTGCTCTCGCTCCGTCAGGGGCAGATACGCGATCGTGACGAGATCTTGCGCAAGCTGGTAGCGATCCAGTATGAACGCAACGATATCGGATTTGAGCGCGGTAAGTTTCGTGTGCGCGGCGATGTGATAGAAGTCGTTCCCGCAGGATATCAGGAACGCGCCATCCGCATCGAGCTGTTCGGTGATGAGATAGACCGCATCGTCGAAGTCGATATTTTGACGGGCGAAGTGCTTGCCGAGCGCAAACATATCGTCATTTATCCTGCGTCGCATTACGTTACGTCGCGAGAGAACATGGAGCGTGCCGTCAGTTCCATCGAAGCGGAACTGGCAGAACGGCTCGAGGTACTGCGCGGGGAAGGCAAGCTTCTGGAAGCACAGCGCCTTGAACAGCGAACGAACTACGATCTCGAGATGATGCAGGAGATGGGCTACTGCTCGGGCATCGAGAACTACTCTCGTCATCTGACGAACCGTCAGGCGGGTGAAGCGCCGTATACGCTGATGGATTATTTTCCCGACGATTATCTGCTCGTCATTGATGAATCGCACGTGACGATCCCGCAGGTGCGCGCTATGTATGCAGGAGACCGCTCGCGCAAGGAATCGCTCGTGGCGAACGGATTTCGTCTGCCGTCGGCATTCGACAACAGACCGTTTCAATTCAGCGAATTTGAAGAGCATATCAATCAGATCATCTATGTTTCGGCGACACCTGCACCGTATGAGCTTGGACAGGCGGACGGGGTCGTACAGCAGATCATTCGTCCGACGGGGCTTCTTGATCCCGAGATAGAACTCAGACCGATCGCAGGACAGATGGACGATCTTCTCGGCGAGATCAAACTGCGTGCGAAGAAGAATGAGCGTGTGCTCGTCACGACGCTGACGAAACGCATGGCAGAAAATCTGACCGATTATTTAAAAGAAATGAACGTTCGTGTGCGGTATCTTCATTCGGATATTGCGACGATCGAGCGGGCGGAGATCATCCGCGACCTCCGTGCAGGTGAGTTCGACGTTCTGGTCGGTATCAACCTTCTTCGTGAGGGCCTTGACCTGCCCGAGGTATCACTCGTGGCGATCCTCGATGCCGATAAGGAAGGCTTCCTCCGTTCGGATACGTCGCTGATTCAGACGATAGGCCGTGCGGCGCGTAATGCCGAAGGGCGCGTTATCATGTATGCCGATCGTGTGACTGATTCGATGAAACGTGCTATTGACGAAACGGAACGCCGCCGCGAAGTACAGCAGGCATACAATACGAAACATGGTATTACACCGCAGACCGTCAAGAAAAAAGTCAAGGAACTCATCGAGTTGACGAAGGTCGCAGAATCGCCTGCCGAATATCGCGCGAAAAAACCGAGCGAGATGACAGAAGCGCAGCGGCTCGATCTTATCGACAGTTTAGTGAGCGAGATGACCGAAGCGTCGCGTAAGCTCGAATTCGAACGTGCGGCAAAACTGCGCGACATGATCGTTGAGCTGAAAGGCAGTCTGCCCGAGAAGAAAAAACGCACAAAAAAAGTGAAGAAATAGATCAAAGAGGGACTAGTGTGAAAGATAAAATTATCATAAAAGGAGCAAGACAACACAATCTGAAAAATATCGACGTGGAGATCCCGCGCGATAAGCTCGTCGTTGTGACGGGTCTGTCGGGCTCGGGCAAGTCGTCACTTGCGTTCGATACTATCTATGCCGAAGGACAGCGCCGCTATGTCGAATCGCTCTCTGCCTATGCGCGCCAATTCCTCGGTCAGATGGATAAGCCCGATGTCGATTATATCGAAGGCTTATCGCCTGCTATTTCGATCGACCAGAAGACGACGAGCCGCAATCCGCGTTCGACTGTCGGTACGGTGACCGAGATCTACGATTATCTGCGCCTTTTGTTCGCGCGTGTCGGCAGACCCTACTGCCCGAAATGCGGTAAGCCGATACAGCAGCAGACGGTACAGCAGATGGTCGATGCATTGATGGCATATCCCGAGCGGACGAAGCTTATTATCATGGCACCACTCGTACGCGGTAAAAAGGGGACGCATCAGCGCGTACTCGAACAAGTGAAAAAAGACGGCTACGTGCGTGTGCGTGTCGACGGTATGATGTACGATATCGGCGATGAGATCACGCTCGAAAAGACGAAGAAGCATACAATAGAAGTCGTCATCGACCGCCTTGTTGTACGCGAAGGGGCAGAGGACCGCATTGCCGACTCTATCGAAACGGCTCTCAAACTATCGGACGGTATCGTGCTCGTGCAGATCATCGACGGAGATGAGTTGACATTCAGTCAGAATTTCTCCTGTATCGACTGCGGTATCAGTTTGCCCGAGATCGCACCGCGTATGTTCTCGTTCAACAATCCGATGGGGGCGTGTCCTGCTTGTACAGGTCTTGGCAGTCATATGGAATTCGATCTTGCGCTCGTCATTCCCGACGAATCGCTCACCTTCCGTCAGGGCGTCGTTGCACCGCTCAGTAAGAACGAAAGCTCGTATGCGATGTGCCAGATGCGTGCCGTTTTGGAGAAATACGGCTACACGCTCGATACGCGATTTGCCGATCTCGCAAATGATGTGAAAGAGAAGCTCATCTACGGTACGGGCGAAGAAAAGTTTTTCTATACGTACGAGAATATGTACGGCGAAATAAAAGAATATCATAACTCGTTTGAAGGTATCATGCCGCTTCTTGCGCGTCGTTATCAGGAAACACATTCCGAATCGACGCAAGCCGAGTATGAAGAATATATGAGCGTGCGCCTCTGTCCGACTTGCCGTGGTGCGCGCCTTAAGCCTGAAGTGCTTGCCGTCAAAATAGGCGGTAAAAATATCTACGAAGTGACGCAGATGACGATCGCGGAAGGTATCGACTTTTTTGAGAATGTCGCATTTACCGAACGCGAACAGTTCATTGCGCGTCAGATATTGAAAGAGATCAAAGCTCGTTTGTCGTTCTTGATGAACGTCGGCCTCAACTATCTGACGCTTGACCGTGCGGCAGGAACGCTGTCGGGCGGAGAGGCACAGCGTATCCGACTTGCTACGCAGATCGGGTCGGGTCTTGTCGGTGTTCTTTATATCCTCGATGAACCGAGCATCGGTCTGCATCAGCGCGACAACAATAAGCTCCTCGCTACGCTGGAGCATCTGCGCGATGTCGGCAACACGCTCCTCGTCGTTGAGCATGACGAAGATACGATGTATGCCGCCGACCACATCATCGACATCGGCCCTGCGGCAGGTCTTGGTGGAGGAGAGATCGTCGCGGCGGGCACTGTCGATGAGATCAAAGCGACTGTCGGTTCGGCAACAGGTGATTATCTCAGCAGAAGAAAGTTTATTCCTGTACCTGCCGTGCGCAGACAGCCGAGTGATAAGTGGATAGAAGTCATCGGTGCGGCAGAGAATAATCTCAAGCATATCGATGCGAGATTTCCGCTCGGCGTGCTGACTGTCGTTACAGGCGTATCGGGCTCGGGCAAAAGTACGCTCGTCAATGAGATCCTGTATAAAGGACTTGCCGACCGCATCTATCGGACGAAGAATCGTCCCGGCAAGCATCTGGATATCCGCGGAACAGAGCATATCGATAAAATTATCGACATCGACCAATCGCCCATCGGGCGCACACCGCGCTCCAACCCTGCGACGTATACGGGGCTGTTTGATACGATACGCGAAGTATTCAGCCAGACGCCCGAAGCCAAGATGCGCGGATACAAGCCCGGCAGATTCAGCTTCAATGTGCGCGGTGGCCGCTGTGAAGCGTGTCGCGGTGACGGTATCATCAAGATAGAGATGCACTTCTTATCAGACGTCTATGTACCGTGCGAAGTCTGCCGCGGTGCACGCTACAATCGTGAAACGCTCGGCGTGAAATACAAAGGCAAAACGATCGCCGATGTGCTCGATATGATCGTCGACGAAGCCGTAGAATTCTTTCAGCATATTCCGAAGCTCGCACGCAAGCTCAAAGTCCTGCAAGATGTCGGCCTCGGTTATATCAAGCTCGGACAGCCTGCCACTACCTTGTCGGGCGGGGAAGCACAGCGCGTCAAGCTGGCTACCGAACTGTCGCGCCGTTCGACAGGCAAGACGCTCTATATCTTAGACGAACCGACGACGGGACTGCATACGGCAGATATCCATAAGCTTCTTGAAGTACTGGGCAGACTCGTTGAAGGCGGTGATACAGTCATCGTCATCGAGCATAACCTTGACGTCATCAAGACAGCCGACCATATCATAGACCTCGGCCCTGAAGGAGGTTCGGGCGGCGGCATGATCGTTGCATCGGGTACGCCCGAAGAGATCGTGAAAGAGGCGCGCTCGTATACGGGACAGTTCCTCAAGCCCATCTTAGAAGAAGGTGCGCGTCTTAGAAGACAAAACGAAGCATAAAAAGAGAGAGGGCAGAAGTGCTCTCTCTTTTCGTATATACGGATAATAAAAAACGCCCCGAACTTAGTCGGAGCGTCTTGTATGCGATATTACCACTGGCTGATCATGATGGACGTATCAGGTGGTGTATTGCTGCTGCGTTTTTTCTGTACGCGGTTTTTGTTTGCTTCATAGAGCGGCATACGTTTGTTGAGGAACTGCGTATCGAGATTGCCTGTGCAGAAGTGCGAATCGGCAAGGATCTGCTTATGAAGCGGGATCGTCGTTTTGATACCGCCAACGCGGAACTCGTTGAGTGCGCGACGCATGATCTTGATCGCATCACCGCGCGTACGACCGTAAGCAACGACTTTTGCGATAAGCGAATCGTAGTACGGCTCGATCGTAAGACCTGCGCAGACACCGCTGTCTACGCGGACACGCGGACCTGCAGGCTCATGGTAGAACTCGAGAAGACCCGGCGACGGAATGAAGCGGTTTTCAGGATCTTCTGCATTGATACGACATTCGATCGCATGACCGAAGAAGTTGATATCAGACTGACGTTTGTTGAGCGGTTCGCCCGATGCGATACGGATCTGGCGGCGTACCAAGTCCATACCTGTGATCGCTTCGGTAACACCATGCTCAACCTGGATACGCGGGTTGATCTCCATGAAGTAGAACTCACCCGTTTTCGTATCGAGAAGGAACTCGACCGTACCGATATTCGTGTAGTGAACGCTTTTTGCAGCGCGGATAGCAAGCTTACCGACTTTATCGCGCATCTCTACCGTCAAGGCACTCGACGGAGCTTCTTCCAAAATCTTCTGATTACGGCGCTGGATCGAACATTCGCGTTCGCCCAAGTGGATCGTATGACCATAGTTGTCGCACATGATCTGTACTTCGATATGGCGCGACGTTTCGATATACGTTTCGAAATAGAACGCTTGTTTCGTTACATCGACTTTGTTGAGTGCGGATTCCATGTCGGCATCCGTATAGATAACGAACATCGACTTGCCGCCGCCACCCGAAACAGGTTTCAAGATAACAGGATAACCGATCTCTTTTGCTTTGGCATACGCATCATCATTGCTCGCGATGATATCGGAGCCTTTTGTCATCGGCAGACCTGCCGCCATCATTGCGGCACGCGCCGCATCTTTGTTGCCGACGAGGCGGAGCGTTTCGGCACTAGGACCGACCCACACGAAGCCTGCGTCTTCTACTTTTTCTGCGAATTCGGCACTCTCGGACAAGAAGCCGTAACCCGGATGGATCGCTTCGGCGCCTGTTGCGTCGGCAGCCTCTAAGATAGCATCCATATTAAGGTAACTCATGAACGGATCGGCAGGACCAATCGGATATGAAAAATCAGCCAGCTGAACATGGAGTGCATGCTCATCTACATCAGAATATACAGCTACAGTTTCAATACCCAGCTCCTGGCAAGCCCGGATGATTCGCACTGCGATCTCGCCTCGGTTGGCGATAAGGAGTCGTTTGAACATCGGAATAGACCTCCCATTTGCGTTAATGTTAGATTGTTATTTTTGTAACAAGCTACAAAGATATTATAATACAAATGTACACCGTAGGCAATACTTTTTAAAAGTATACATATAGAAACAATTATGAATTATCTGACAAACAAAAAGATAGCCATAAGAACAAAAGCACGGTATACTGGATATGGTGATGAAAATGAATGCAGAGATACAAGAAAAATTACAACTTCTGCCCGACAAGCCGGGCGTCTATCTGATGAAAAATGCAGATAAGCGCATCATCTATGTCGGCAAGGCGATCAATCTGAAAAATCGCGTCCGCTCGTACTTCCAATCGTCGAAGAATCATTCGCCCAAAGTACGCGCGATGGTGGAGAAGATCGCCACATTCGAATATATTATTACGACCTCGGAGATCGAAGCACTTATCTTAGAGTGCAATCTGATCAAACGGCATCGACCGCGATACAATATCAGCCTGAAAGATGATAAGACGTATCCGTACATCAAGGTGACGATGGCGGAAGCATATCCGCGTGTCCATATCACACGGCGCGTGATGAAAGACGGCGGGCGGTACTTCGGCCCGTATACGAGTGCGGGTGCCGTGCACGAAACGCTTCGCCTCCTCAAAAAGCTGTTCCCTATCCGCTCGTGCAAGCGTATGGATTCTCCGCGCCCTTGTCTTGAGCATCATATCAAGCGGTGTCTGGCACCATGTACGGGAAATGTCCCGATGGAAACATACCGCCGAATGATAGACGATATCTGCCTTTTCCTTGAAGGGAGAAGCGACCAGGTCGTGCGCAGTCTGGAGGCAAAGATGGCAGAAGCGGCAGATGATTTCCGCTTTGAAGAGGCGGCACGACTTCGCGATCAGCTGGTGGCGGTGAAAAAGGTGCAGGAAAAGCAGAACATCGTCACGGGAAGCGGCGACCAGGATGTCATCGGGATGGCACGTTTGCCGAAAAATGTCTGCGTGCAGGTCTTTTTCATTCGCAGTGGGAAGATGGTCGGTCGCGACCATTACCTTCTGCGCGGTAGTGACGAGGAAGAAGACAGCGCGATCTTGACTGCGTTTTTAAAACAATACTATGCGCGGGCGGCGTTTATTCCGCGAGAGATACTCCTTCCGTTCGCATCGGAGGAAACAGAACTTCTGACGGCGTTTTTGTCGGCGAAGAAGGAAGCAAAGGTCATGCTTCACGTACCACAGCGCGGCACGAAAAAAGATATCGTCACAATGGCGTGTGACAATGCGCGCCTCGTTTTGGAAGAAGAGGAGAAGAAACGTCTGCCCGAGCAGTCGGAAGACGACGATGTGGTGGAAGAGCTTCGCCATCATCTCGGCCTTGCCAAACCGCCGTACAGAATGGAGTGCTTTGACATCTCACATACACAGGGGACAGAAACAGTCGCCTCAATGGTCGTATTCGAAGGCGGTCGTGCCAAAAAGAGCGACTACCGCAAGTTCCGTCTGCGCACGGTAGAAGGCAAACCCGACGATTTCCGCTCGATGGAAGAAGTCGTACTCAGACGTTATCGTGAGCTGAAAGAACCGCTCCCCGACCTGATCGTTATCGACGGTGGGAAAGGCCAGCTCTCGAGCGCACTCAAGGTCATCCGCGGTGTCGGCCTTACAGATGTACCCGTCGTCGGCCTTGCCAAGCAGTTCGAGTATGTGTTCCGCGAAGGTGAATCCGACCCTGTTATCCTGCCGCGTCATTCACAGTCGCTCTATCTCATGCAGCAGATACGCGACGAAGCGCACCGCTTTGCCATCACGTACCATCGCAACCTGCGCGCTAAACGCAATATGCAGTCAGTGCTCGATCATATCGTCGGTATCGGACCGAAGCGCAGACAAGCACTCTGGAAAGCGTTCGGCAGTATCGACGCGATGCGCTCGGCAAGCGTGGAAGAACTGGCACAGGCAGACGGCATGAACAGTGCAGCGGCACAGGCTGTCTATGATTTTTTCCGTGCGCATGAAATATAGTTGTATGAGTAGGATTTTTTCGGTATAATAAAACTGTAATAAGGCATACTAACGGAGGCGATATGATTGAAGAAAACAGGAATTATCATAGTGATCGTGCTTTTCCTCTTTGGCGGTGGGCTGATTGGTTCGTATAACGGATTGGTCTCGATGGAAGAAAACATCGACAGCAAATGGGCACAAGTGGAAAACCAACTCCAGCGTCGTGGTGATTTGATCCCGAACCTTGTTTCGACAGTCAAAGGTTATGCGGCACATGAACAAGAAGCCATTCAGTCTGTAGCGGATGCACGTGCGCGTCTCGGCGGTGCCTCGACTCCTTCCGAAAAAGCGACGGCAAGCTCCGAACTTACGAATGCACTCGGCAGACTTCTTATGGTAGCGGAAAATTATCCGAATCTCAAAGCCGATGCTAATTTCCGTGCACTTCAAGATGAACTTGCGGGAACGGAAAATCGTCTGACTGTTGCGCGCCAAGATTACAACAATGCGATTCAACCGTATAATACGAAGATACGTACATTCCCGACCAGTATCGTTGCAGGAATGATGGGATTCGAGAAAAAAGAATACTTCGAAGCGGATGAAGCAACTCGCGCTGTACCGAAGGTTAGCTTCGAATGATAAGAAAACGTACCCTTCTGCACTGGCTGACACTCGTATGTATCATCAT
>JAFSAX010000096.1 GCA_017442105.1 Selenomonadales bacterium
AGGTGAAGAAGAGATGACGTTTGAAGAGGCTCTCGATATTACGATGGAGGCGATCCACGATCTGGAGGAGATCGAGAAGAATACGAGTCTTGAGCGCGTGGTGAGAAACGATGCGCTGGCGAATCGTACGGCGATCAGTATTATGGTCGCATGGGCGAAGAAGGCATATGAGAAAGACGATATGTGTGCAACGCGTATTTTGAACGCGGTGCACGGCGTGTAAGGGGGTGATGATATGGAATTGTACGATGCGTTGGAACGCATTAAAAACGAGTGTGTACGGCAGAGTTTTTGCACGAACTGTCCGCTCGGTGTATCGGACGGTGGGGGCTGCGGTGTATTCAAGAGTTATCCGCGTAATTGGAATTTGCAGAAGCCGTCGAAACTCTTTAAGGAGGTAGAGAAGTAATGAAAAGGTGGATGCTGGTAAAAAATCATGACGGTGTGGGTCATGGCGTATACGTGAGAGATATTCCGTTGTTCGTGGCGAGTGCGGTCGGTGAGATGCTCCTTGAATGGTGGGACGAGAACGGTGGGAATGTGTTCTGGTTCGCGATGGGAGTCGGTCTGATGTCGGCGGTGATGCTGTTTGTATAGTGTTGTCGATCAGCTGCTCCGTCGGCGGTATTACGCACTGCTGCTTACGATCGTGAATGAGAATTTCACGCCCGATACAGCGATGGCGTATATGAGAGCCAAAGATACGCGGACAAAAAGAAAAGACCTCGCAGGAACGGCAATTCCAAACGAGGTCAGGGCAAATATATGCAAGTAAAGAGTAACACAAATAAGGCGGAACAATCAACTATGAGATTCAATGAACGGTTAAAAAACTTTGCCAAGGTGCTGTTGGCAGTGGCATTTGGCGCGGTTGCAGTAATGATGATGTATATTGCGTTCTTGCTGGCGGTTGGTGTCAGCATGGCGCAGATCAAGGGAGGGTGGTGAGAATATGGCTATGAATCAATATCTCGGCAAAAAGGAAAAGAGCGGGTTCGTGCAGTTTGTACGGCTTCTTAGCTCGGTTGAAGAGAAGATCGATGAGCTGGCAACGGTGCCGTCAACGGACAAGCAGTATCTGAAGCATTTGCGGACAGCGAAAACGTGGCTCCGTAAGGCAGTTGAGCTGCGTGTAAATGCGCTCGACAACGATGCGAAGGATGATTTATGGCGTCAGGTGAATCGTATCGAGCCGATCGTGTTTATCCCGAGCGCGCAGGCAAAGCACGAGCTGAAGACATTGCAGGAGGCAGAGAGCGTCGTACATATTCCGATCGATGACTTCCAAGACCTGTACTGCGAGATGATCGAGAAGACGTGCAAGGTCTGCGTGGAGGAAGAGTACAAGGAGTGTGCGATCTACCGCGTGTGTATCGCAAACAATATCTTTCCGCCATCGCCTGAAGCGGCGCCCGATCGATGCCCGTATACATACGTGGACAATGAGGAAGCGCTCGCCGAGCTGGATAAAAATACAGAGCATCGTCGGATACGGCAGAACATTGCCGCGCTCGATATGGCCAAAGAGAAAGTTGTTGAGAAGATGAAGGAATGTGATGCGCTCCGCGCCGAGGTCACGCAGAAGGATATCGAGGTCTGCAAACTTCAGGGCACGATCGAGAAGCTGGAGCGCAAAGTGCAATTGACGGAGGCTGTAAGTGCTGGTCTACAAAAAAGCATTGCAGACGATAAGAAGCGGTTCCAAGAAGCACGGAAACAGCTTGAGGAGAACGCAAGAACGATCGATGATCTGGAGAAGGAGCGTGCATGGCTTCGTGCAGATGTCGAAGATATGACGCATCGGCTTGCCGACTACCAAGCGAAGGAGCATCAGCCGACAGGCAAGCTGACGATCTATTTCCGCGGCGGCCAGACGATCACGGATACGTTTACGAAGGATCAGATCATGGAGCTGCACGCGGCATACGAGGGG
>JAFSAX010000097.1 GCA_017442105.1 Selenomonadales bacterium
GAATAACAGACAAGACAAAGAAAGACTGCTCCGTTTGCACGGGGCGGTCTTTTTGCATATAGGGATGCGGGCGGGTCTTTTTTTGCAAAAAAGTTGAAAAACTTCATATTTTTCTGCATAAAAAAGAGGGGAAAAACCCTACAACGGAGAAAAGATAGACAGGAAGAATCAACAAGTATCGAAAAACGGAAATATAGCTATGATGCAGAGGAAACAAGAACTTTGCGTAACAGCAATACGTGCGAACAGAAGGGATATTCGTGACAAAACGATACGATATTGTAAGACTAATTGTAGGATTGATGACGATATGGTGCATGGTGGTGCTCGCAGGGTGCGGGGGCGATACAGAACGTGCATCGGGTGACCGTCTGGTATACGGTGCGCTGACCGAACCGCACAGTCTGCATCCTCTGATCGGTACGGACAGCGCATCGACAGAGGTGCAGAGCCTGATCTACAATGCGCTTGTCTGTGTAAACGGCGATAAGGAGATCACGGGCGACCTTGCCGAGTCGTGGACGGTATCAAATGGCGGCAAGGTCTATACATTCCGCCTGAAGGACGGCATCACGTGGCATGACGGGCAGCCGTTTACGGCAGACGATGTTGTGTTCACCTTTGGCATGGCAAAGGATAAGCGCATCGGCTATATCGACGCGCGTGAGCTTGCGAATATCAAGCGCGTGACGAGGGACGGCAGGGAAGTCACGTTCCGTTTGGCGAAGGCAGACAGCGCGTTCCTTGCGCGTGTGGCGAGCATTCCTATCCTGCCGAAGCATATCTGGCAGTCGGTGGTGAATCTAAGGGAAGAAGCACCGCGCATCACGCCGATCGGTACGGGGCCGTATCGCTTCGTCGAGTGGAAGAAGGCGCAGTACCTTCGTTTCACCGCGAATGACAGCTATCACAAGGGCGCGCCTCCCGTCAAGACGCTCTTTTATAAGATCGTGCCTGATTCCAACGTGCTTGCGATGCAGCTGCGCCGCGGAGAGGTCGATGTGTGCCATCTCGATTTTTCGGCGAAACAGCTTCTCGCCAAAGACAAGTCAGTGCGCGTGAGCGAATCGGCAGGGCAGGCGTACACGTATATCGCGCTCAACCATGCGAAAGACATATTCGCCGATCAGCGTGTGCGTCGTGCGATGGTATCCGCATTCGAGCGTCAGGCCGTCATTGACAATGTGCTGGGCGGCGGTGCCTATATTGCTATCGCCGACCTGCCTCCGACAGGCTTGGCGCAGTCGGCGCAGCCTGTTTCGTATGATACGAACGAAGCAGATCGCCTGCTCACCGAAGCAGGCTGGGTGCGTGGGGAAGATGATATCCGCGAAAAAGACGGCACGAAGCTCGCGTTTCGCCTCTTGGTATCGAACAAGAACAAACGGCTCGGTGATGCGGCGATCGCGTTCCGTCAGAATATGATGGCAGTCGGTATCGCAGTCGAGATCGTGCCGATGGATTTTACGACGATGCGTACGAAGCATCTCTTAACGGGCGATTACGAAGCGTGCCTCATCAGCCAACGCCTTCCGACAGACCCTCTTCTCAGAGCGGAGGTCTGGACGACGAACGGTGCAGGCAATCATATGAACTATCACAGCGCGAAGATAGACGCGTTGTATGAAAAAGCGCGCACAGCAAGCGGAGAGGCGCGAGATGCGATCTTTGGCGAAGTGCAGACGGTACTTACCGATGAGATGCCGCAGCTTTTCTTGTGGTATCCTGCCGTCACCATCGGCACAAGACAGGGCATCGACGGTATCGATGCCGCGCATCTCGGCATGAAAGACAACATATTCCACAACGTAGAAACATGGACTGTCGTCCGCTAACATATTAGAAAGAGAAAGAAGAGATAAGATGAAAACGAAACGAACGGTAAAATACAGCCTCGGTGCGATCTGTGCCGTGATGCTTCTGACGAATACGACGTGGGCAGCTCCTGCGGTCGATGCCACCGATGATGTGCTTGACAGCATCGTTATCACGGCGACGAAAACGGAGGCCGATACAAAAGACGTACCTGCAAGCGTTACTGTTATTACGGCAGACGATATCGCACGCGCCAACGTCAAGTCGGTCGAAGATATCCTCCGCTATCAGACGGGATTCGCCGTCAAAGATATGGGCGGTATGAAAGCGACAAAAGTTTCCATGCGCGGTATGAGCCAGAACGGTGTACTCGTTATGGTGGACGGTGTGTCGATCAACAACGGTTATACGGGCGGTGCCAACTGGTCGAGCGTTCCCGTTGAGATGATCGAGCGTATTGAAGTCGTACGCGGGGCAGGCTCGGCACTCTACGGCTCGAATGCGATGGGCGGTGTCATCAATATCATCACAAAAGAAACGACCGGCGGTAAAGTGACGGCAGGCTTCGGCTCGCATCATACGCGCTACGGCGATTTTTACTACGGACTCAAAGATAATGATGTCTTCTTCTCCGTCAACTACGGCAAACGTACGACGGATGGCTACAACGACGATATCACCGATACGGCATCGTCCAAAAATACGTACGGCAAACGTGCGTCCGAACGCGAAACGTACGGCATGAAACTTGCCTACGATGTAGATGATGAGAACAAAGTCACGCTCAGTCACCAAGTCACCGAGAACAGCTACGGATATTATCAGAGCACATACAGCCCGCAGAACGCAGGCCTTCGCAAAGCGATCGCGACCCAGCTCAACTGGCAGGGACGCTACGAGGACGGCTCTGCGCTCAACGTCAGCCTCAGCCAATACGATATGAACCGTTACTGGACACAGAGCGGAAAAAACTATACGCCGAATCCTGTCAAGAGCCGTGAAGCCGAAGCCAACTACAGCTGGTATGCAGGCGATAAACACCATCTTACGGTAGGTGCGTCGTACAAACAGGACAAAGGCTCGTCCGAAACGTGGTGGCCGAATAGTGTCTTAAAAGACCGCTCGGGCGGTAAAACGGAAAACGTCGGCTTCTTCATCCAAGACGATATCAGCCTGTCCGAAAGGGCGAACCTCATCATCGGCGGTCGTTACGACAGCTGGGAATTCAAAAACGGCTATAACATGGGCGGCGATATCGAAGGCGGTGACGCCAGCCAATTCTCGCCGAAAGCAGCACTCAATTATAAGGCAAACGACGTCACGAGCTACTATGTATCGGTAGGAAAAGCATTTAATAGTCCGACGCTGTTTAACTTGTCGCGCCTCTGGCCGATGGGCAACACAGGCAACTTCCTTCGCCCGAATGCCAACCTCAAGCCCGAAGAACTGATGATGTACGAAGTCGGTGCGAAGTTCGATATAGACGGCCAAACGAGCGCAACTGTCAGCGTATTCCAAAACGATGTCGAGAATATGATCGACCAATGTCCGCTCGGTACGGGCGGCGACCTTTTCTGGAACAATGTCGGCAAGGCGCGTATCCGCGGGATCGAAGCCGAAGTCAGTCGTCGTTTCAGCGATGAATGGTCGGGCTTCGTCAGCTACACGTACAACGATTCCGAAGTGCGCGAATATGATGTTGACCCGACGCTTGTCGGCAATCAACTGACGACCGTTCCCGAACAGGAATTCAAACTCGGCTTGACCCATCAGAAAAACAAATGGACGACGAACCTTCTTGCTCGCTACACGTCCGAGATCTATGAAGATATCTCGAACAGCACTGCGCCTGCCGATATGGCAGATGCCGTATTCCTCATGGATATCAAGGTAGCGTATGCGTTTGATGACCGTCAGACGGTATCGCTTGCCGTTGACAATCTTCTCGACCGCGAATTCCAATGTCAAGGCTTCTGGGGTGACGGGCGTGCCGCTTACATGGAATACAGCTATCAATTCTAAGAAGAAGGGTCTTATATGAAAGAACCGTATTACAAGGGATATATCGCATCGTATGAGCAGTATCTCGCTTCCTCGCCGTACGTGCGCGAGGTGACGGCAAGGCTTCTTCCGCACCTTGATGAGGCGCGCTCGATGCTCGATATCGGTGCAGGTACAGGCGCGCTCTGTCTCTCTTTGCCGAAACGTATCGCCGTTACTGCGGTCGAATCGTCGCGCGGTATGTGTGAGGTGATCGCGTCGCGTGCGCGTGCGATGGGGCGCGATGTCCGCATCATAGAAGATACGTGGGAGATTGCCGATGCGCACGGTGCATACGATATCGTCTTGTGTGCCAATGCCGTCTACCGCATGGAGCCACTTACTGACTGTCTGGCGAAGATGGTGCGCGCCGCGAAAGGCATACTTCTCATCGTGATGAACGGCAGAACATCAGTCGGCATCTACGGCAAGATGCGCAAAGCTCTCAAGGATAACGGTGTGCCTTGCGCTGATGCGCCGCGTGTCCATACCCTCGCTGACGTAGAACGTACGTTTCGTGCGCTCGGCATATCGTATGAGAAAGAGCTTGCCTCTTGGCAGGACGTGCGTCGATTCGCCTCTCGCAAAGAAGTATCAGACTATCTGTTAAATCGATTCGCTGTTCCCGATAGATACCGCGCACAGGCAGAAGACGTACTGATGCCGTACGTGACGGAAACGGAAGATGTATACTGCATTGCAGACGATACGGTGATGGCTTTTTTGACGATAAAAAAATAAAACGACAAGAACCGACTGAATACGCATGATGCGTGCGGTCGGTTCTTTTTTTGCCATAAAAAATATGGTAGAATATAAGAATACGATTTTACGAAAAAAGGAGGTGACGAGATGCTCAGATGGGTACGCATGATAGCAGGCAGTATCGGTGAACTGGCGGTGTCGGTCGTTTTGGTGACGGCGGTCTGCTTCACTTTGATGACGATCGGATTGGGGGACCCGCTCGCCGCGCTCTACGGAGAGAGGCTGACGGCTGTCAGCGCGGAAGAGGCGGCGGTGCTTCGCCAAGTATACGGGCTTGACCGATCGCTCCTTGCGCAGTACCTCACATGGCTTGCCAATATCGTGCAGGGTGATTTCGGCGTGTCGTACTGGGAAGGCAGACCTGTCCTTGATATGCTCGGCGAACGGCTTGGTGCGACGCTCGTATTGACAGTGCCTGCGCTTGTCTTCGGTTATGCGCTGGCGATCATGCTCGGTACGTGGATGGCAGAACGCGCGCACTCGGCAGGCGACCGACTGGCGCATGCAGGCCTGTTCGCCATCTGGTCGGTGCCGACGTTTTTGAGCGGACTGGTGCTCCTCTCGATATTCGGTGTGTGGCTCGAGATCCTTCCTATCGGCGGCATTGCACCGCTCGGCGAAACGTTCAGCCTGATGCACTCTCTGCCGTATCTCGTCCTTCCGCTCACCGTTCTGACTGTCCATACGGGCGCAAGACTGACAGGCATCGTTCGTTCGGCGATGGTGGCAGAATTCGCCTCTGACTATATCCGCTCGGCGCGTGCGCTCGGTCTTTCGAGCGATATGCTTCGCCGTTACGCGCTCAAGTGCAGTATGTTCACGCTCATCACGACGGCATCGTTCCAGCTTCCGAAGCTGTTTGCGGGTGCGGTGATGACGGAGATGATATTCGCATGGCCGGGGATCGGCAGATTGCTCCTTACGGCTGCGTATCAGCGCGACTATCCGCTTCTGTTGGGTGCCGTCGTCTGTATCAGCATCTTGACGGTCGCATCTTCTCTTCTTGCCGATTTCGTATGCAGACTTTTGGATCCGCGTATCCGCCGCCGCAGAGAGGGGGAAACTAGATGAGAATTTCGATCCCTGTCGTGCTTTTGGCACTGTGGTGTTTTATCATATTTTTCGGCGCGCATATCGTAGAGCCTCGCGCAGGCATCATCGACCTGACTGCCATCAACGAACTGCCCGGTTCTGCGCATATCTTGGGGACGGACGCGCTCGGTCGTGATATGCTCGTCACGCTCCTCGTTGGCGGACAGACCTCGCTCATCATCGGTATCATGGCATCCTCTATCGCGCTTGTCAGCGGTACGACGATCGGTATGCTCGGTGCGTATTACGGCGGTTGGTTCGACACCTGCCTGATGCGCATCTTAGATACGATGCGTGCTGTGCCGACGCTTCTTCTGCTCCTCTTTTGGCAGGCGATGACAGAACCGTCGTTTATCGGTGTTGCCGTGATCTTGGGCGCCGTCGGCTGGCTCTATACCGCGCGCATCGTGAGAAGCGAAACGCATATCCATGCCACGCGCGAGCATGTGCTTGCGGCGCGTATGATGGGCATTGGTTCGTTTACTATCATCAGAAGACATATCCTGCCGTACTGCGCAGGACGTATCCGTATTTTATTCTTACTCGAGCTGTCGGGCGCGATGGCGATGGAAGCTGCCATCAGCTTCCTCGGCATGGGACTGCCGCTGTATATGCCAAGTCCCGGTACGATGCTCGCACATGCCATGAACGGCGTTTTGCTCGGCCATTGGTGGCAGGCACTGCTTCCCGGCATGATGCTCGTTATCACACTCGTGCTCGTGCATGCGTGTGTCGTTACTATGAAAAGAGAAGCTCTCTAAACGATCATAAGGAGGAAAGAAGATGGGACAATCAGACAGACGAAATGCCCTTTTGCAGATCGACAGACTGAACGTATCGTATTCTGTCGGCACGCGCTCCGTCACCGCTGTACGTGATATCAGCCTTGCCGTACGTGCAGGCGAGATCGTCGCGATCTTAGGCGAAAGCGGCTCGGGGAAATCGTCCCTTGCGCGAGCGATCGTCGGGCTTTCGCCGAAAGAAGCCACCGTCAGCGGTGATATCCGTTACGGCAACCATCTCATATCCGACTTCAATACAGACTACCAAGAAAAATTGTTCGGCAGACTGCGCGGCCGTATCGTCGCATCCGTATTCCAAGACGCCGCCGCCGCGCTCCATCCGCTTCTTACTATCGGCAAACAGATGGCAGACGTCATGATGCACCATTTTCCGAATCTGACCAACTCGGAAGTACGCGTCAAATCCCGCCATATCCTAAAGCTCCTTCACCTGCCGCCCGAAGCCAAAGATGCCTATCCGCACGAACTGTCGGGCGGGCAGAAACAGCGTGCCATGCTCGCCATTGCTCTTGCCGCCAGACCACGTCTTCTCGTTGCCGACGAAATGACGAGCGCCCTCGACCAAAAAACGAAAAGCGTACTACTCGACCTCGTCAACGGTCTGTCGCTCATCGAACGTATGGGTATCCTCTATATCACGCACGACCCCAAAGAAGCAGAAACGCTCTGTGCAAGCCGCGTCATCGTCATGTACGCGGGCGAATGTATGGAATCGGGTTCGCGTGAGCACGTCCTTGACGGTGCGCTCCATCCGTATACGAAACGCCTTCTCGACTCTGATCCTGCCAAAGCCGAACGTCAGACGGTCATCACCGCAGGCGAGCGTGTCACTTCGCCGATGGAAGGCGCGTGTCCGTATTACAACGCGTGCCCTCGTCGTACGAGCTACTGTCGTATGGAAAAACCGTTTCTGCAAAAAGTGAAAGAAGATCACTATGTACGTTGTCACTACGTACCGATGGAGGATGACTGATGAGCGAACTGTTACTGGCAACCGATATCGTCAAAACGTATACCACGGCCTGCGGAATGGAACATACCGTTCTGAAGGGCGTTGACCTTCTCGTACGCGCAGGCGAGATCGTCGCTGTCATGGGAGAAAGCGGCTGCGGAAAATCGACCCTTCTTCGCATCGTCGCAGGGCTTATGCGCCCCGACAGCGGGATCGTCCGCTATGACGGCATGAAACATACCGCGCCGCATCCGTCTATCCAAATGGTATTCCAGGACGCGGGACTGTCGTTCAATCGCTATATGACGATCGGAGAAAGCATCGCCGAAGGTGCCGAACGTCACAAAACAGGCAGAACGGCAGAAGGCATGGCACAGCTCGTCGGCCTGGAAGGTGACCTCTTAGAGCGCACACCGAGCAGACTGTCGGGCGGAGAGCTTCGCCGCGCTGCGCTTGCCCGTGCGCTTGCCATGAACCCGCGCGTCCTTCTTGCAGACGAACTCACCAGCGGGCTCGACCTCACCGTACAGGCAGGACTCCTCAACCTTCTTTTGCGCCTCGCCAAAGAAGAACACCTTGCCATCGTCCTCGTTTCTCATGATGAGAACGTCGTCCGTCACCTTGCCGACCGTGTCATCGTAATAGAAAACGGAAAAGTCGCTGTTCAGGGTACGATAGAAGACCTCGAAGCCAAGGGATACCTCTAAGAGAGGAGAAAAATGGGACTGGTCAAAAACAGCCCGAAATGGTATCATAATGATAGATATTAGACATGGAGGAGGAACTCACATGAACTGGATCAAAAAAGCAAAAACAGCTGTCATGGCACTCGTCATGGTAACGGCGTTCGGCGCGATGGCACCCGATGCCGAAGCGTACACGTATAATAACACAGACCTCGGTGTCACGATGGAAATGGCACTCGACCCGATCAAAAAACAAGCCAGCGGCAATGCAGAACAGATGCTCTTTGACAACCATCTCGTCGTTGTACAAGTCGCACCGCAGCAGATGCCGAAAGCAGAATACGATGCGTATCTTCAAAAACCCGACATTGAAGTCAAACAGCAGATGTCCGCATGGCAAAAAGACATGGGCGTACATCTCGTTGATGTATACTGGGTAAAAGACGGCAACAACCCCATCCTCTTTGCCGAAGCTCGCAACAAACAGCACTACATGGTATCGGCAAGCGTATTGAGCGAAAAGACCGTCTGCACCGTCCTTCGCCTTGCCGGTGAAAAGATCTCCGATGCAGACAGAACAGACTTCCTCAATGCTGTCAGATCGCTTCAGTTCACGAAATAAACAGAATGATAAGACGCTTCTTCGGGAGCGTCTTTTTATGTGCGAAAAATATTTTTATCTGTGAAAAAAGCAGGCAGGAGAAGGTAGTGGCCGTGTAGAATCATACGAAATCATATTATTTATGCATCAGAAAAGAGGTTGAAACGAAGGTGAAAACAGGTTGGCCGAGCCGCGTATTCTGTTTGATCGCGGTATTGGGCGCGCTGATTTTCATGCCGGCGAGTGTTGAGGCATATCACTTCGAGAGCAAAGAACTCGGTTTTTCGATGGAACTGCCTGCCAAACCGACACTCCGACAGGTGAACGGAGCGAATCTCTTGATGTTCCCGACAGGGAATTCATGGGGCGTCGTCATCACCGAACAGAAGTATCACGAGCGACTCCTCACCAAATCGTCCGAGGAGATATGCGAACTGGAAAACAGAGGCATCACCGATTGGCGACAACGATGCGATGCGGTAGAGATCGACCGAAGCGGCAAGTATCCTGTCATGCTCATGGCAGGAAGACACAATGGCAATTATTCTTATCTTGTAACCGCCTTCACGGGCAAATTGATGTACGGCTTTGGGCGCATAACGAAAGCACCGATGACAAGCTCGGAACTGCGCAGTTTGTTTGAAAGTGTGAAATCGCTTCGTGTACTTCCGAATTTCAGAGGCATAAAAAAATAGCACTGCATGATGCGGTGCTGTTTTTTTATGGGTAAAAGAAATCATTTTGCGGCGAACTCTCCCATCGTCAGCGTGAGGCGAAGAAGAGCGCGTAACACGAAAAAGAAGAAAAGAAAAAA
>JAFSAX010000098.1 GCA_017442105.1 Selenomonadales bacterium
TCCGTGAAGGTCTGACAGGCGTTTTCAGCGTCAAGATACAAGAACCGCAGTTTGTAGGTCAGTCAATAACGAAGCTCGGCAACAGTGAAGTCCGCGGTATCGTCGATTCTATCTTGAGCGAAGGTCTGACTGAGTTCTTCGAAGAAAATCCTGCTGTGACGAAACGCATCTTGGAAAAATCGCTCATGGCGGCACGCGCTCGCGAAGCGGCACGCAAAGCACGCGAATTGACGCGTCGCAAAAGCGCACTCGAAGTCAGCTCTCTCCCGGGTAAGCTTGCTGATTGTTCGGTCAAAGATCCTGAACAGACAGAGATCTATCTCGTCGAAGGTGACTCAGCAGGCGGCTCTGCAAAACAAGGTCGCGATCGCCGATTCCAAGCGATCTTGCCGCTGCGCGGTAAGATACTCAACGTAGAAAAAGCACGCCTTGATAAGATCCTCGGCAACGAAGAGATCCGTTCTATGATAACGGCATTCGGTAACGGTATCGGCGACGAATTCGATATCGCGAAAAGCCGTTACGGTAAGATCATTATCATGACAGATGCCGACGTCGACGGTGCGCATATCCGTACGCTCCTGTTGACGTTCTTCTACCGTTATATGAAACAGCTCATCGAAAACGGCCGTATCTACATCGCGCAACCGCCGCTCTATCTTATCAAAAAAGGAAAACAGCATTGGTATACATACAGCGACGAAGAAATGGCAAAACTTCTGGAAGACATCGGTCGTGACGGCATCTCCGTACAGCGATACAAAGGTCTTGGCGAAATGAATCCGGAACAGCTCTGGGAAACGACGATGAATCCCGAAGGCAGAACGATCCTTCAGGTACAGATGGAAGATGCCATTGCCGCAGACGAAATGTTCTCCGTATTGATGGGGGATAAAGTAGAACCGCGTCGTAAATTCATCGAAAAACATGCCAAAGAAGTTCGTAACCTCGATATCTAACAGAAATATAAAAAAGTCGGGCTCGTCCCGACTTTTTTTGTGAAAGGATAGATGCACGTGCCACAGAGGTCTTTCAAAGTATTTCGTTTTCTTGCGATATTCAGCTCAATATTGATGGCGTTTGCTCTCATGCTTGATCTTGCCGTATATGGTACGTGGAAGGATATCCTGCGTCCGCATGTCGTGTCGTTTGACGGTACGATCATTACTGCGATACGCATCCACACATCGGAATTATTAAGTCAAGTCATGATACTCATTACCGAGTGCGGATCGTTCGAGTTTTATATAACGGTCGGCGGCGTTATCGTAATATGGCTTTGCCTCAAAAAGAGGATATTGGAAGGTATCATGCTCGTCGTCTGCTCGGGTGGGAGCGGTCTGATGACGCTTCTTATCAAAAGTATCGTTATGCGGTTTCGTCCCGATATGATGCCTGTTATCGCTGAAACGGGGTACAGTTTTCCAAGCGGTCATTCGGTGACGGCAGTCTGTTTCTACGGATACTTGGCATTTCTCTATTGGGCGTACGGCAAGTCACCTGTGATGCGCAAAGTAGGTATCATCGGTGCCGTACTTATGATACTCGGTATCGGTATCAGCCGCATCTATCTCGGTGTCCATTTCCCGACGGATGTGATCGGCGGATATATCGGCGGTCTTATGTGGCTCAGCCTGTCGGTTCTTGTGCTATATTATGCGAAACGAAAAGATACTCATTCAAAATAAAAAAGGTTTACCCTGTATAGGGTAAACCTTTTTTGCTTCTTAGTAACCGAGTTCTTCTTTGATAATAACGATATGAATATCGGTGAGGAACGGGCGTCTGTTCGTCACATTTGTGATGGTACAGATGCGTTCGGGACCGCGGCAATCAATACAATGACCTGTCTTGACACATGGCGGTGCTTTTTTGAGACGACCTACTTCAAAAAGACGTTTGGCATTCATCGGAGCGGCGATGTTTTTGACGCGTTCGATACCTGCCTCTACATCGGGTACGAGCTTGTTGATGCCTGCTGCGACAATGACACGCTTCGGACCGAAGGACAGAGCCGCTACACGGTTGCCGAATCCGTCAATATTGACAAGCTCGCCTGTTTCGGTCAGTGCGTTCGTACTGGTAAGGAATACATCGCATAAGAGCTGGCGACGACGGAAGTCGAGCAGCTGCTGCGGACTGATACCGGGCTTATTGTGATCAAAGATGAGATGACCTTTTGCATCAAGCTCATCAAGAATATCAAGCTCTTTGATCGTGACAGAGCCGCCGACACCGATCGTTGCACCTTCATCAATAAGCGAGCATACGATCTGCGCGCCTTCTTCTTTCGTTTCTGCCACATAGACAGAAAAATTATTTTTTTTGAGATTGGAGATCGTATTTTCAAGTATCATATCTGTCATCATATTCAAATCTCCTCAATCATTCTTAATAACCGAGTTCTTCTTTGATAAGAACGATATGGATATCGGTAAGCGGAGGACGTTTTTTCGTGATCGTCGTGACATTGCAGATACGACCCGGGAGCTGGCAGTCTACGCAATGGCCGACTTTCGTGCACGGCATATCTTTTTTGAGACGTTTGTTGTTGAGCGGTGCCGCAACAGAACCGATACGTGCGATACCTGCATGAACGTCTGCTACGATCTTGTTGATACCTGTTGCGACAACAACACGTTTCGGACCGAACGTAAGTGCCGCTACACGGTTGCCGACACCGTCGATATTGACGAGTTCGCCTTTTTCGGTCAGTGCGTTCGTACTGGTGAGAAATACGTCGCATGTCAGTTCGCGGCGACGGAAGTCGAGTACCTGCTGCGGCGTAAGGCCTGCTTTATTATGGTTGAAGATAAGATGACCTTCTGCTTCAAGACCATCGAGAATATCGAGCTGGTCGATCGTGACCGAACCGCCGACACCGATCGTCGCACCTTTTTCGATCAAAGAACGAACGATCTGTGCGCCTTCTTCTTTATTTTCCGCAACATGAACGGCAAAGTTATTTTTTTTCAGATTTTCTACTACGATTTCAAGATTGACAGTCATATAAAATCACTCCTCATAGTAAGTGTATTATTCACGAACGAATAATCCTACTATCATGATAAACAATAAATGATGATTACACAAGAGAAATGAGTTATTTAATAAAAAAATATAGATAAGGAACTTGCTTTTTCGCTTTGTATACAGTATTATATCTGTGGGGGAGATATGGTACACTTTGGCGGGTGTATCATAGTTGGCAAAAGGGTATATAGGATGGCAGAAGCGGGCGAGATCGGAATTGCGCCCGCTTCTGTGCGTCTAAAAACGATCTTGGCGCGAAAGTCCGTAGACGAATAAAAGATCGGCAAGGTCTGACGGAAATGGGATCGCACCGCCCGAATCGATAACTTCGGTACGGATATAATCAGCAAGACCTGTCGGGAGCAGCACAGGCTGACTGCGCACGACAGCCGACAAGTTCTCCACAAGAAAAACGAACAGAATATCTTGGATATCGTCGGGCATGACGTACTCCTTTCTTAGACACCACAATAGATGGTGTTTTTATTTTTTATGAAAAAGGATTTGATACGGCTGATATGGAATTATTGACGAAAGAGAAAAAGGAGTGAATATCATGGAAGAAGCTGTTGTATTATATGAAAAGATCGGTCAGATCGCGAAGATCACGCTCAATCGTCCGAAAGCCCTCAATGCGATGAATGGTGAGCTTGTCAGCACATTGGCATCACGTCTTGATGATGCAGGTAACGATAATGATGTACGTGTTATCATCCTCACAGGTAACGGCAAAGGATTCTGTGCAGGCGGTGACCTTGCGTACTTGAAACAATTGACGAACGTTATCGAAGCGCGTGCGTTTATCACGGAAGTAGGCGCACTCGTCAAACAGATACAGTCTATCACAAAACCGATCATCGCGATGGTCAACGGTGTAGCGGCAGGCGCAGGCTTCAACCTCGCCTTGGCTTGTGATATCGTATTCGCATCTGATACGGCAAGATTTGCACAGAGCTTCGTCAAAGTAGGCCTCGTGCCGGACTGCGGCGGTATGTATCTTTTACCGAAGATCGTCGGTATGCACAAAGCAAAAGAGCTTATGTTCACGGCAGACCTTATCGGTGCGGCCAAAGCAGACGAATTGGGTCTGTTGAATCGCGTTATCGAAAGTGACAAGCTCGAAGCAGAAACGCTCGCATTCGCAGAAAAACTTCTTCTTTCGGCACCGATCGTACTCGGTATGGTCAAACAGACACTCAACGGTATGGAAGATATGACACTTGAAAATTGGCTCGTACACGAAGCCGATATGCAGACTCTTTGTATGCAGACGAAAGATCATCAGGAAGGTATCAGCGCATTTTTAGAAAAACGCGCGCCTGAATTTAAAAATCAGTAATATAGGTGGGCAGAGGGCAGACGATCTCTTGCCAAAGGAGAACAGAGATGGATATACAGGATATTCGGAAGATGTTGTTATCACTAAGAGAAGATGATTATAAACGATTCATGTCATCTCTCTTGCCGAATGTCGATCCTGATATCATCATCGGTGTCCGTCTGCCTCATCTTCGTAACATAGCAAAACGTATCGTGCGCGGTGATTTTCGCACATATCTAGATACGTGCAGCCGAGATTATTATGAAGAAAAGATGGTAGAAGGCTTCGTCATCGGCATGGCTGATATAGCGTTCGATGAACGGTGCGACCGTATCGCCCGATTCGTACGTCATATCGACAACTGGGGCATCTGTGATTCGTTTTGCGCAAGTCTGAAATTCGCTCATACAGAAGAGAAAAAAGTATGGAATCGGATAGAACGCTATTTCGCATCGCATCATCCGTATGAAGTGAGATTTGCTGTCGTTATGGCGATATACTACTTCGCAAAAGAAGAATATGCAGACGACTTCTTCAGCCGTCTGGGTTATATTCGATCAGATGACTACTACGTCAAAATGGCGATCGCATGGGCGATCTCCGTCTACTATGTCACGTGTCCCGATCGTACGAAAGCATATCTGATGAAACATGATCTTGATCTGTGGACATATCGCAAAGCACTGACGAAGATCATCGAATCGAATCGCGTATCACAACATGATAAAAAATGGATACGAGAACTTCGTGACAAGATAAAAAAATAATATTGCTTCACGTGAAACAATATGGTGAAGGCAAATAAAAAGAACGAACCATATGGTTCGTTCTTTTTATTGTTGAGGTTAGAGGCTATTATTTAAAGGTCGCTTTATCTTTTGTAATTAAGGTCTACTTCGAGAACGACACCGTTTGCCGCGAGAACATCAGCATCGCCGCGTACGCCGTCTACGATGAATTTCACATCATAGGAAGTTTTGTACGAATCGCGATCAAGTTTTACTTTCGTAACTTTTGCGTTCGGGTACAATTTGAGAACTGCTGCTTTGGCATCGTCAGCCGAGATGTTGACTGCCGTAGAGAGCGGTACATTGAGCGTGTCGATGGAAACGTCGGTCACTTTGCCGAGGCGTTTGTCAACGTCTACTTCATATTCTTTATCTGCAGAGCGATATACAACATCGAAGCTGTCTTCGTCTTCTGCGATATAGGAGTATTGTACATCAGCCGGAACGTAACCGTTCGCCATATTGCGGGCGTCCTGCTGGCTCATTGCGAATGCGACTGCGGAAGTTGCTACGAGAGAGATACCGAGTGTCAATGCCAATAATCTTTTTTTCATACTATTCAACTCCTTATATATGTATAATACACTTCTGTTAACTAATACCTTGTAGGTTAATCATACTCTTTTGATAGTGGTTTGTCAATACCCTATTGGAAAAATATACTTTAATTTTTTACTTTTATTTGTAATCAAGATCTACTTCGAGAACGACACCGTTTGCCGCGAGGACATCAGCATCGCCGCGTACACCGTCTACGATGAATTTCACATCATAGGATGTTTTGTACGAATCGCGATCGAGTTTTACTTTCGTAACTTTTGCGTTCGGGTACAATTTGAGTACAGCTGCTTTGGCATCGTCAGCCGAGATGTTGACTGCCGTAGAGAGCGGTACATTGAGCGTGTCGATGGAAACGTCGGTCACTTTACCGAGTCTTTTATCAACGTCTACCTCGTAGATGTTGGAAGCGGAACGGTAGAAGACATCGAAGCTGTCTTCGTCTTCGGATACGAAGGAATATTTTGCATCAGCCGGAACGTAACCGTTTGCCATATTGCGGGCGTCCTGCTGGCTCATTGCGAATGCGACTGCGGAAGTTGCTACGAGAGAGATACCGAGTGTCAATGCTAATAATCTTTTTTTCATACTATCCAACTCCTTATATATACACGTTATGTTTGTTCTATTGTTAATGTTTACCTCTTAGGTTAATCATATCATTCTACTAGTAGAATGTCAATACCCTATTTTTAAAATATATATTTTATTTTTAGGATTTTTTAAAGAAGGTGATCGCGTGAAAAAAATCGTCATTATCGGGGCTACAAGCGGGATCGGGCGTGCAACAGCAGTGCGGTTTTATCACCTTGGATATGAGGTCGTGGGACTTGGTAGGAGAGAGGTGTTGCTTGCGTCGCTGAAAAAGGAGCTTGGAGAAGGATTCAGCTATGATGTATATGATATGGCAGGAGATGGTGCACGAGAACATCTAAAAGATATTCTCGATCGGGAAGGTCATGTTGATGTGGTGTTTCTCTGTGCGGGTGTGGGGTATCGTAATCGGGAATATGATATAGAGAAGGAAGAGGAAACGATCGCTGTCAATGTGGTAGGATTTTCGCGGGCGGCGCATACGGTGATGAACCATTTCTTCCGTCAAGGGGGAGGTCATTTGATATGTGCTTCGTCTATCGCAGGCGTGCGCGGTGTCGGGACGGCGGCATACGGTGCATCGAAGGCGTATATCTCGAATTATGCAGACAGTCTGCGTATCATTGCCGAGGAACGCGGATGCCCTATTACGGTGACGGATTATCAGCCGGGATTCGTTGATACGGCGATGGGGCAGGCAAGTTCATTCTGGCGGATATCGGCAGACGAGGCGGCGCGATATGTTGAGAAGGCTGTTCTGGCGAGATGCGAGCATATCTATGTATCGAGCAGGTGGCGGTTTATTGCGTATCTAATGAGGATATTGCCGCACGCGATCGTGCGCAAGATCATAGGCAAACAAAAAGACTGACTTCGCGAAAAGTCAGTCTTTTATATGTTTTTAGTAGTCGATGTCAATATCGAGGATCGTACCGTCAGCGGCAAGGACGTCCATTTCA